>DASYZH010000105.1:0-10240 GCA_035946435.1 Puia sp.
GGTGATCTTCTTCCGCTCGTAGAGCTTTTTGATGATCTCGATATCGTAGGCAAAAGAGGTCTCCAGGTGAATATCGTGTTTCAGCGCCTCCTCGACGATAAAGGAGAAGTGCGAGCTTTTCGTACAATAACAATAGTGGTACTTACCTTCATAACGGTGCTTCTTGATGGCATTGGCGAACATCTTCTTCGCCTTGTTGATCTGGTTGCCGATCTTGGGCAGATAGGTCAGTTTCATCGGGGTGCCATACTTGTCGATGAGCGCTTTCAGATCGAGACCGTTAAATTCGAGGTAGTTGTCCTTTACTTCGAAGCCTTCCTGCGGGAAGTTGAAGGTTTGCGTCACCAGGTCGGTGTACGTATTGTTCATTGACTGATCCAGGTTATGATGCTATTGAATGGTGATAAAAATTATGCAAATGTGTAATATTTTTTTGAATAAAAAAAGAAAGCCCCATCAGGGGCTTTCCGGTATCGAAATGAATTTGTGTTATTTAACGGCGGCGACCAGTTGCTTGAAGGTGTCCGGCTCGTTCATCGCCAGATCGGCCAGGACCTTACGGTCAAGTCCAATGCCTTTTTGGCTGAGCTTGTGAATGAACGTGGAGTAGGTCAGGCCTTCCGCGCGGACGGCGGCATTGATACGGGCGATCCACAGCGTGCGGTATTCCCTTTTCTTCAATTTGCGACCGACATAGCGGTATTGCAGGCCCTTCTCGAGGACGTTTTTCGCAACGGTATAAACATTCTTCCTTTTGCCGTAAAATCCTTTCGCCTGTTTCAGGATGCGTTTCCTGCGAGCCCGGCTGGCTACGGCGTTAACTGAACGTGGCATATCTCAAATAAGTTTAGAAAATTAATAATAAATTCATCCATCAGGCGCGGACCAGGTCCGCACACGCGGTTATTTCAGGCGCAGCAGCCGTTTTACGAAGTCCAGGTTAGCCTGGCTGACTTCGCCTTTTTTGGCCATCACGCGCTTGCGTTTTTTGGATTTCTTAGTGAGGATATGACGTTTGAACGCTTTTTGGAAGGTGATCTTCCCGGTGCCGGTTACCTTAAACCGCTTTTTTGCACTCGAATTGGTTCGAACCTTTGGCATTATGAATGCTTTTAATGTTTACCCTGCTGGCGGATCCGCACTGGCGGATCACTTATGGAGCCGTTTGGGCTATTGGGAGCGCAAAGGTATATTAAATATTATAAAAAAACCGCCAAATCTTTGCGACTGGCGGCTTTTTTTATGCGGACGGGCCAGAGGCCCGTCGCCCTTCATCTTTTTAGACTCGGCAAATCTTAAGCTTTCGGTTCTTTCTCCTTCTTTTTCTGGGACTTAGGAGCCCAGATCGCCAGCATCCGCTTGCCTTCCATCTTTGGCATGCCTTCCAGCACGCCGGCCTCGTTAAGGCGTTCGGCGAACTTTAGCAGCAACAGCTCGCCCCGCTCCTTGAACTGGATGGCGCGGCCTTTGAACTGCACATAGGCCTTGACCTTGTTGCCTTCTTTCAGGAATTTCTCGGCATGTTTTGCCTTGAAATCGAAGTCATGATCATCCGTATTCGGCGTGAACCGGATCTCCTTGACCTCGGAGGTCTTGCTCTTGGCCTTCATCTCCTTCTCCTTCCGCTTCTTCTCGTAAAGGAATTTATTGTAATCGATGATCTTACACACGGGGGGATCGGCATTGGGCGATATCTCAACCAGGTCAAGCTGTTGATCCTGCGCCATCTTGATGGCCTCCTGGGTGGAATAGACGCCGACCTCTACATTGTCGCCGACCAGGCGTACCTGCGGTACCCTGATCATATGGTTGGTACGGTGTTCTTGTTGTTGTTCTTTTCTAAATCGTGGATTGAAATTCCCGCGTGGGGGTCTCGGTGGAAATGCCATTTACTGTTTTTAGTCCTGCTCCCATCCCTATCGGGAGCGATTCTTTTACTTTTAATTAGCGCTGGCCCTTAGGGATTGGGGGCGCGTTCAACAATTTCTTTTCTTACCTCGGCGATGAACTCTTCGATGCCTTTAACGCCCAGATCGCCCTTTCCCTGACGTCTGACGGCAACTTTATTCTCGTTCATCTCCTTTTCGCCGATGACCAGCATGTAGGGAACCTTGGCCAGTTCCGTATCCCGGATCTTCTTTCCGATCTTCTCGCTACGGTCATCGACTTCTACACGAATATCCGCATTTTTCAGGAGAACAAGAAGATTTTGTGCATATTCGAGCGACTTATCCGTGATCGGCAGGATCTTGACCTGGAGCGGCGCCAGCCACACCGGAAATTTGCCCGCATAATGCTCCAGCAGGAACCCGATGAACCGTTCATGGGTCCCCAGCGGGGCGCGGTGGATGATCAGCGGCGTGTCGGTATGGTTGTCCTTGGTGGTGAACTCCAGCTTGAACCGGCGCCCCTGGGCAAAGTCTACCTGATTGGTTGCCAATGTGAATTCCCGCCCGATGATGCTCCAGATCTGGACGTCGATCTTGGGTCCATAGAACGCCCCCTCACCCGGTACCTCCACATAGGGGGTATTGGTGCGGATCAGGACGTCCCGGACCAACGCCTCAGTTTCCAGCCATAGTTCCGGCTCATTGATGTATTTCTGCCCCAGTTTCGCCGGATCGTGGGTGCTGAAACGCATTATATATTTGTCGATCCCGAAGATCTTGAAATATTTGAGGTACATCTCGTTCACCGCCCTGAACTCGTCATAGAACTGCTCCTTGGTGCAATAGATATGCGCGTCGTTCATATGCAAACACCGCACCCGCATGAGCCCGAACAGCTCCCCGCTTTGCTCATAGCGATAGCAGGTCCCATATTCCGCCAGCCGGTACGGCAGGTCCTTGTAGGACTTTTGCTCGGCCGCGAAGATCTTATGATGATGCGGACAGTTCATGGACTTGAGGTAATATTTCTCCCCCTCCAGCTCCATGGGCGGGAACATGCTATCCGCATAGTACGGCAGGTGTCCGCTGGTGATATACATACTTTCCTTCGCGATATTGGGTGTAACGACCCGCTTGTAGCCGGCCCGTTCTTCGGTCTCCTTCGCCAGCTTCTCGAGCTGCTCGATGATCACGGCGCCATTGGGCATCCACAACGGAAGTCCCGGTCCTACCTGGTCGTCAAAGGTGAAGATACCCAGCTCTTTTCCCAGTTTCCGGTGATCCCGTTTCTTGGCTTCCTCGATCATCGCCAGGTATTCGTCCAGCTCCTTTTGCGAGGGAAAGGTGACGCCATAGAGACGAGTGAGCTGTTTGTTCCGCTCGTCGCCTTTCCAGTAGGCCCCGGCGATATTGGTCAGCCGGATCGCCTTGATGAACCCGGTGTTCGGGATATGCGGGCCCCGGCAGAGATCGGTGAATGCTCCCTGGGTATAAAAGGTGATATTCCCGTCCTGGAGATTTTCCAGCAGATCCAGCTTGTATTCATCGCCTTTGTTCGTGAAATACCTGATCGCCTCGGCCTTGCTGATCTCCTGCCGCCGGTATACTTCGTTCTTTTTAGCCAGCTCCGCCATCTTGGTTTCCAGCTTGCGCAGATCGTCCTCGGTGACCTGGCGTCCGCCCAGGTCCATATCATAGTAGAACCCGCCGCTGTCGACGGGCGGGCCGACCCAGAATTTGACGCCGGGGAACAACGCTTCCACCGCCTCCGCCAGCAGGTGCGCCGAGCTATGCCAGAAAGTAGATTTGCCATCGGTGTCCGTCCAGGTCAGCAATTTCAGGGTAGCATCGGTAGTGATCGCGCGTGTTGCATCCCATACCTGTCCATTCACATTTGCAGCCAATACTTTCCTTGCCAATCCTTCACTAATGGATTTGGCCATGTCCAATGCAGTGACGCCGCTTTCGTATTCTCTGACGGCGCCATCCGGAAAAGTGATCTTGATCATAAGGGGACAAATTTAACAGATTCGGGCGAACCATGGTTCGGATACCACGCGTAATTTTACAATTGGTAGGGTTTCCAACGATTTATTTGTATAATTTGCCCCATGGAGGTCATGCTATGCGGAGATCTTTTCTCTTGATCTTTTTTTTAATCCCCGTTTTGCTGCAGGCGCAGGACATCACCGGCATCTGGCAGGGTCATTTTCGTTCCAACCAGGGCGAGACAGGACACAGTTTCTCGCTCGACGACCGCTACCGGTTCGAAGTCCAGATCGCCCAGCGCGGCAAGACCTTCGAAGCCGTGACCTATTCCTATTTATCCACTTTTTTTTATGGCAAGGCGGCAGCCAAAGGAACCGTCAACGTGCACACGCAAAAGGTGCTCCTGCAGGAAGGCAAGATCCTGGAGGTCCGCAACGATGTCGGCGGCATCTGCATCATGACCTGCTTTCTGCAATATACCAAGAGCGGCGATGAAGAATTCCTGGAAGGAAAATATGTGAGCATGAACCTTCAGGACTCCAGCAACTGCGGCAGGGGCACGGTATTCCTGCGGAAAGTGCCCACCTCGCAATTCTATCCGGAGGATTTCGTGGTCAAACGACAACAGGAGATCGAAGATTCGTTGCGAACGGCCGCCAAAACCCCGGAACCCGAACGCAGTACGGCAAAGACCCGCATTACACCGAAACCCGGCGTCACCACAAAGACCCGCACACCCGCGAAACCCGGCACCACTGCGAAGACCGGCCTCGCTGCGAAGCCATCCGGCGCGGCGCCCAGGTCGACGACCCGTACCGTTCATCCCCCGGCAAAACCGGCGCCGCCCAACGCCCCGGCGCGCAACCCGCCGCCTATCGCAAGGGCCACCATCCCCAAAGAGTTCCCCGAAAACGAGGACATCGGCCGGAAGTTCCCGACGATCGTACCGGCCGTGATCAAAGACCGCGAGAACGAGGTGGTCAAGACCCTGGTGATCCACACTACCGAGGTCACCCTGAATATCTATGACGACGGCGCCATCGATAACGACACCGTCTCCGTTTATCTCGACAACCGGCCCGTACTCCTGCACAAGATGCTCACGGACCGGCCGCTGGTCGTCACCCTGCATCTCGATGCCAATGACGACTATCACGAGGTGGTAATGGTCGCGGACAACGAAGGCACGATCCCGCCCAATACCTCGCTGATGATCGTCAAAGCCGGTGACAAAGAATACGAGGTTCGCATCACGTCCACCGAACAAAAGAACGCGGTAATCAAGTTCCAATATGCGAAATAGTCCGACGATAAAACGGGGCCCCGCGGGGCGCCTGGGGCGCATTGCCATTGTCCTGGCGCTGCTGCTCGTTGGACAGGCGGGCCTTCTGCACGCCGAAGCGACGAAAGACGCGGAGGGCACGAAAGACGCCGAAGATCTCAGCGGCATCTGGAAAGGGACGCTGACGCAGGGGCCCGGCGGCTGCTATCCCAACTACTCGCTGGAACTGCAAATAACCTTCAACAATGATCGCATTACCGGCAGGGCCTATGATTACTATGATAAGAGCCATTTTGTAAAAATGAGCTTTACCGGACGATACAATGCGCGGACACACCGCCTGGTCCTTATCGAAGATAAGGTGCTGGCATCCGAGATCCCGGCCGACTGCGAACCCTGTATGAAAACATACGATCTCACCTGGTCCAGGACCGGCGATGTAGAAGAGCTCACCGGCGACTGGAAAGGTATCTTTTCGGTAAAACGGGACGTGTGTCCCCCGGGTAAGATCGCCCTGAAAAAAGCGACGACCAGCGACTTCCCTACCGATGTGGCCCAAAGCGATACCCTTTCCTTGCTCCAGGCGACCCTGCATCTGCAGCCGCGGCAAAAAGAGGTGGTAAAAACGGTGACCGTTAACAGCGCAGATATCAAGATCGACCTGTATGACGATGCCATAATCGACCACGACACCATCACCGTGCTGATCAACGGCAAGCTGCTGCTCTACCGGCAAATGTTAACCGACAAGCCCCTGACCATTCATTTCAATGCATTCCCGAATGTCGAATATGAGCTCGTGATGTATGCCGATAACCTGGGCGATATCCCGCCCAACACTGCCCTGATGCTGGTGACCGCGGGTTCCCAGAAATTCGAAGTATATATGTCTTCCACCGAGGAGAAAAGCGCCGCGGTACATTTCGTGTATAAGCCGTAGCGGGCTGCCACGCTGCCGTTTCGGCCCCAGGGCTGGCAGGCGACCGCTGACGCCCGGGCCTATCAATGCATGCTGGGGAAGCTGTCGATAACCTCGCCGCAAACGAGCATATTGGGATCCTTCCTGCCCAGATAAGGATTCAGGATCTGCGTGTTCTGGCTCAGCCAGAAGCCTTCGACGCTATCCTTGAAGGCCATCGGACAGCGGATATGATAGATCTTATTTTCGTCATAATGAACGGTGCGGACAAGGTTATACAGCTCATCCGTGAGGACGTTGAACGACTGCCGCCGGCCCTCGAGCCCCCCTTCGCCGGTAAACCCTTTGGCATCACCGCTCATCGCGGCGGCCAGGCTCTTGGCGGTAAGGATAATGCTGGAATCCGCTTTCAACAGCCGGGTAGGCAGACTGTCCGCCCTGGTGCCCAGCCGGTAGGCAGCCTGATCCGCCTTTAGGGTATCCGCGTCCACCAGCGCATCCCGCATGGTGAAATATTGATCGAGCAACGAATCGAAAGCATTGTTAAATGCAGGTGAATTCTTGGAGATCCTGAGCGCCTGATCCTTGGGGGTATCCACCTGCACCGGTTTGTCGGACAATAACTTGTAGGCAAGGAAACAGGCAGCTAAGAAAATGACGATCAACAAGATGATTTTCTTCATTTATAGGGATTTTTACCGAAGTTAGAATTAATTTTGCATCCATGTTAGCAGGACTGCAGAACGTCACTTTTGAATTCGGAGCCCGGGTCATCGTAAAGAACGCCACCTGGCATATCCAACCCAACGAACGCATCGGGTTGATCGGTTACAACGGAACAGGAAAATCCACTTTACTGAAATTGTTTGCGGGAGACTATACACCGTCGGAGGGAACGGTGGAGCGGAGCCGAAGCACGACCATCGGCTATCTGCACCAGGACCTGCTGAGCTTCGACACGAACGGGTCGATCCTCGAGGTAGCCATGACGGCCTTCGAGCGGGTGCTGCAGCTCGAAAAAGAGATCGAAGAACTCGGGAAAAAGCTGGAAAAGGACCACGAGAACAACGATCTGCTGATCCAGTATACCGACGCCCTTCATGAGATGGATACCCTGGATGGGTATACGATCCATCACCGGACGGAGGAGATCCTCCAGGGACTCGGTTTTGCGAATTCCGATCTGCTGCGCCCTTACCGGGAATTCAGCGGTGGTTGGCGAATGCGGGTGCTTCTGGCGAAAATGATCCTCCAACGCCCCGATCTTCTTCTTTTGGACGAACCGACCAACCACATGGACCTGCCGTCTATCGAATGGCTGGAGAAATACCTGCAGCACTACCAGGGTTCGGTGATCATCGTGAGCCACGATAAATACTTCCTCAACCGTATGGTGACGAAGATCGTCGAGCTTTACCAAAAGGAGCTGCATATCTACAACGGTAACTATAGCTTCTACGAGACGGAAAAGGTGCAGCGCGTCGAGCTGCAGCAACGCGCTTTCGAAAACCAGCAGGAATATATCCGCCAGCAGGAGCGTTTTATCGAACGTTTCCGGGCCAAGGCCACAAAGGCCGCCGCCGCGCAAAGCGCTATGAAACGCCTCGACAAGATCGAGCGGATCGAAGATGTCGAGATCGAACGTCCCAATATCAAGATCAATTTTCGGGTCGATAAGACGCCTGGACGCATCCTTGCGACCCTAAAAGGCGCCACCAAACACTTTGGTCCCATCTCGATCGTGGAGAATGCCTCCGCCGAGATCGACCGGGGCGACAAGATCGCGCTCATTGGCGCCAACGGTAAGGGCAAATCGACGCTCTTGCGCATGGTGGCCGGCACCGAGAAATTCGAAGGTGACCGTGTCTGGGGACATAATGTCGAGGAAAGCTTCTACGCCCAGCACCAGCTCGAAGCTCTGGACGTCAATAATACTCTTTTGGAGGAAATGCAGGCGGCGGGTAGTCAGAAAACCGATCTGGAACTTCGGGTCCTGCTAGGCTGCTTCCTCTTCAGCGGTGACGACGTGGAAAAAAAGATCAAGGTGCTCAGCGGTGGGGAGAAAGCGCGGGTAGCATTGGCCAAGACGATCATCAGTAAAGCTAATTTCCTCTTGTTGGATGAGCCTACCAATCACCTGGACATGCATTCCTGTGACCTGCTCATCGATGCGCTGAACAAATATGAGGGGAGTTTCCTGCTAGTTAGTCACGACCGGTATTTCATTTCGAAGACTGCCAATAAGATCTGGGAGATCGAAGACCACAAGATCCGGGAGTTCAAAGGCACCTACGAGGAGTGGGTGGATTGGAAAGAACGTAACCTAGCCGCCAAACAGGCCGCTGCGACCGCTCCGGCGCCGGCCCCCGCGCCCGCAATAGCTGCCGCGCCTTTCAAAGCCGGGGCCCAGCAAACTAAGCAGACGGGACAACCTGTTCCCTCCGCAGGCAAACCGGCCACCCCCGCTTCGGCAGCCAATGGCAAACCGGCTGCCGCTTTTGCCGCCAAACCAGCGCCTGCGGCTGCGGCAGGCACGCCGATCAACAAGGAAGCCAAGAAGGAGCTGCACAAACAACAGCGGCTTTTCCAGGAGCTGGAACAAAAGATCGCTTCTCTCACCGGGCAAAAAGATAAGCTGGAGGCATCGCTGGCCGATCCTGCAACGTATTCGGATAAGAATAAGTTCGTCGCCGCCGAAGCGGACTATAAAAAGACCGGTGACGAGCTGGAGAAGGCGACCCGGCAATACGAACAGGTTTTCGAGAAGATCATGGAATTAGAAAAAACGCTTTGATACGACCTCATCTCCCGGCATTCTTTGTACTCTGCTTCCTCCTCCAGGGCAGTGAATCATCGGCACAGGATACCGCCGTCCGGCAAGCCGCTTCACCGGTTGGGCAGCGGCCGAAGATAGGCGTGGTGTTGAGCGGCGGCGGCGCCAAAGGGTTGGCACATATTGGCATTCTCAAAGCCATCGATTCCGCCGGACTCAAAGTCGATTACATCACGGGAACCAGCATGGGCAGCATCATCGGCGGCCTGTATGCCATCGGGTATTCCGCGGACAGTATCGAAACCATCACCCGGCACATCGATTGGGATCTCCTGCTCTCCAACCAGAGCTCCATGCGCGCCATGATCATGGACGAAAAGGGAGAATACGGCAAATACGATGTAGAGCTACCCTGGGTGAACCACTGGTTCCGTTTCTCCACCGGGGTCATCGAAGGCCAGGAGCTCTGGCTGAAATTCTCGGAGCTGTTCCGCCCCGTCTACAACATCAAAGACTTCTCGCATTTCTCCATCCCTTTTAAATGCATCGCCACCGACATCAGCACGGGGGAAGCGGTGGTGCTGGATACCGGCGAGATCGTGTCGGCCTTGCGAGCCAGCATGGCCATCCCCAGTGTTTTCACCGCCGTGGAATATGGCGGCCGGAAACTGGTCGATGGCGGCGTGGTCCGGAATTTCCCCGTGCGGGATGTGCGGGCGATGGGCGCCGATATCGTGATCGGCAGCGACCTTTCCGGTCCGCCCAAGACGCCGGACCAGGTGACCAATGCCTTACAGGTCCTGCTGCAGGTCGCCTTTTTCCGCGAGGCAGCGGATACCCGTGCGGAGGTCCCGTTATGTACCATCTACGTTCATCAGCCGCTCGACAAATATAACATGGGCAATTTCGGTGAGGCGAATGCTATTATCAACGAAGGGATAAAAGAGGGCCGAAGGCTCTATCCCCGGCTCAAAGCGCTCGCCGATTCGCTGAATGCGATCTATGGACCGCAGGAGATCGTGAAGAACCGTCTGCCGTCGGTCTATCCCGTGAAGGTCTCGGCCTTTACCGTCAAAGGGCTCAAGAACACCAGCCAGGGATTCTTTATCCAGAGCATGAACCTGGAGACCAATCATTACTATTCCGCCGCCGATCTTTCCCGCATGGTACGCCGCGCTTTCGGCACCCGGTACTATGACCGCATCACCTACTCGCTGGTGCCGCAACCCGACGGCAGCAGCCGCATCGATTTCGAGGTCGAAGAAAATCCGCTGACCTTTGCGAAGATCGGGCTCAACTACAACCAGTTCAGCGGCATCAGCGCGATCCTCAATCTCACGAGCCGCGATTTCTTCACTCCGACTTCGCGCGACCTGGTCACCGTCAAT
>DASYZH010000106.1:0-7370 GCA_035946435.1 Puia sp.
CATTCAGCTCATCAGATTTGACGCTGGCAACGGCGCCGGTAAAATCGCTCTTCCGCATCTTCTGATACCCGATGAACACCACCTCGTTCAAGGCGTCCGTTCCCTGGTGCATCTTTACATTCAGCGGAGCATTTCCCTTGACCAGCACTTCTTCCGTATTGAAGCCCACGGAAGTGATCTCCAGGTGAGCCCCCGCCGGCGCATCGATGACGAAAACGCCCCTTTCGTTGGTGGGCGCCGAGATTGGGGTGCCCTTGACATGCACCGTAGCTCCCTGCACGGGCTGCCCGTTATCATCGGTAACCGTGCCCTCGATCCTGCGGGCTTCCGACATGGGCGCCTCGACCGGCGGCGCCACAGGCACATATTTTAATGTGACATTCGCGCCATCCATAAGGAAATGCAATCCGTATTTTTTTTGCAATTGGTCCAGCGCCGTCTGCAACCGGTCCACCTTCACCTGAACATGCCCGATCTTTACTTTTTCCAGGGATTCCTGGCTGTACGTGAAATTCACGTTAGGCGCCTGCTGCTGTAGAGCGGCGACTACTTTAGCCAGGTCCGTCTCCCGGAGATCGAGCCGTATGCTCTGCGCCTGGCTCGTTTTCACCATGCCCAGCAGCAAGAACAAGATCCACAAGCTGAATTGTAATTTTCTTGTCATACCGTAAGAATTGATTGTTGTTTGCTAGTAGTTTATCGAACGTGTAGTGTATCGCCTTTTCGTACAAAATGGAGATCCCAACCAAAAGTCAGCCGTGCCAATACCTTCTCCAGCACCGTATTCTCGACCCTTGCTGTTATATTCCCGTCTTTTATCGGCCGGTCATAAATAATATGTATCCCATACCTGGCTTCTATCTGCGCCAACGCCTCCTTCATAGGCGTCTCATAGAATACCAGCCGTCCGCCCGTCCAAACGTCCATCTCCGCAGGCTCTTGCTTGATCACCCGCTCTCCGCCGGTTCCCTTTTCACAGACCACCAGCTGACCAGGAACCAGCATCTGTCTTGAATTAGCTCCATAGTCGACCGCTACTTTACCGGTCTTCAACGAGACCCGCATCTCTCCCGCCTCCGGATAAGCGGATACATTGAAGGAGGTGCCCAGGACTTGTGTCGATACGCCCCCGGCCTTTACGACAAAAGGATGACGGGCATCGGTCCTGACCTCAAAAAAGGCTTCGCCGCTTAAGCGTACTTCCCGGTGGTTGATAAAGTCGGAATCGAAGCTCAGGTGCGTGGCGGAGTTCAGCCAGACCACGGAACTGTCGGGTAGCCTTACCTTGCGTAACTGCTGATACCCCGTGGCCACTTCGATATATGCAGGTTGTTTTTGTAGTCCCGCAGGCGTCGTCTTGCGCTGCAATTGCATCCATGCTCCTCCGCCAAGAACGATCAGCCCGATCCAAACAGCGGCTGCACGCCATATCCTGCGTGTACGTATCCGGGTGATGCGCGCCTTCTCCGCCTCAGGCTCTTCTTCCGCCTCTCCTTCCGCTGCTTCATCGCCCTGCTCTTCTCTTGCCGCTACCGCCTCCCATAATTCCAGTACCAACCGCTCTTCATCGGCAGCATTCAGTATCCTGGCCTCTCTTCCGCTCGCGGTAACCCGGTCAAACCATCTCTCCAGCAGCGCTATCTCCTGCTCCGTACATTCTCCTTGGATATACCGCGCTAGCAACTCCCTGATTTGTTCCTGCATATACAACTAGTCCCTGAAGAGAGAAAAAAGGACTACCCTCGTTCAAAAAAAATTGTCCTTCGGACGAAAACGCTACCGCGTTTTCAGAAAAAAAAGCAGGACAATTTTATTGCGGCGCTGCGTAACCGCTTCCGTATTTTCTGCAGATGATTCTTTACGGTATAGGGGCTAACCAATAACTCTTCCGAGATCTCCCGGATACTCTTTCCCTGCTCGGCGCTCAGCAGGTAAACCTTCTTCATTTGATGGGGTAATAGCGCCAGTTCGGAAGACACCAATGCTTCGCGGGTCTCGAGCTCTTCTTCATGGAATGCGGCCGTCAGCACCGCCTTCTCCTGCATTACCAGCGTCCAGGCCTGTATTTGCTTTTCAGATAGTTGTTTTTCCTTTATCCGGTCGAAGACCTTGAAACGGGACATACTATAGAGATAGGAAAAAACGGCGTGCCGGATCACGATCTTCCGGCGCTTCTCCCACAGATCCAGAAACACTTCCTGCAGGATATCCTCCGCCTCCGCTGTATCATCCGACCATTTACAAAGGACACTCATCAGGGCATGCAGCGTGCGCCGGTACAATTGCTCGAACGCCGCCCTGTCGTCCTCCTGGGAAATACGCCTCCAAAGCTCTTTATCGCTAAGCCTCACCGATTGCATGACACCTTACCAGTTTATATCTATAAAATTGACATTGTTCCTTCGGGACGACGTCACTGCTACTCCTTTCGATAGTGTACCTAAAAAATGGAATCCTTCGAGTTCATCCCCCCTTTCGATATGATCCACCTGGCTGACGATCTCCGCCTTGCCCGTCTCCAGCGATCTTCTCAGATCGACGTAAGTGAACCGCCATTTTCTGCCTTCTGTTTGATTTTGGATGAGCAACAGCAATCCTTTCTCCGGGATCCATTGCAGGTTTTGTACCCAGGGACCGCAGGTAAATTTTTTATAGAGGACCCCTTTGTCGGTGGTCTTTGCCGCATGTTGCAGCACAGCCGGATCATACAACCTTACTTCATTCCCCTTATTGCCATAGTCGGCCGTGGCGACATACCATTTGTGCCCGTATGCTACATATTCCGGTCTCGTGCCCTGGATACAGGCATCGTCATCGATCACCTTCAGGAGGTTGCCGTTATCCAGCGTACCCGTCCTCATCAGCCCCGGCCAATCGATACAATAGATCACGGCCTTCCAACGATTGGTCGCCTTGTCGAGCAGGACGCTGTTTCCCATGAACACGGGGTCCTTTCCATGAACGGCCAGCCCGGTAGGATGATTGATGACATCCGTATCGTGCATCGTCAGTTTGTATTCATGTCCTGTATACAGAAGGGAATCTCCGCGTAGATCGAATTCGCGTATCATCCCGACCTCCCGGTCTCCATAGAGATACGCCTTACCATGCAGCCAGGAGATGCCCTGGCATGCGCCTAAGCTGTCGACGGTAAAAGAGCGGGACAATTGCATGTCCGGCTTGCCTGGGTCCTTAACCATCGGCGCAATACCAAGCCCGGCGAGAAGCAGTACGAGTATTGGTCGCATAATTTCTGCAAGATTACCACGTTTTCGCCCTCCGCCTCGCCTTTGAGATATTATGATTGAATTACTGAATGTTGAAATAATTATTAATTCGAGGGTCCGGAGTAGTCCTTTTTTTCTTTTTCCAGACTACTATCTCCACGACCTCAAAAGCCGGGGCATCATCGGATGTCACTGCCGTCACCAATGCCGCCGCATTGATGTACAATATCAGTACGACCTCCCCAACAAACCTGTCCAAGGTCACCAGGGCCCTGCTCGGCTCCAGCTCCAAGGTTACTGCGAATTGTCTGCAATAGGGGTTTTAGCCTCTGTTTTTATTTCTTTAATCCGCTCTCCAGCGCCGTCCCTACGGGCACCCCCCACCCCGTAACCGCATCATAACCCGGCCCGGCGGAATATCCGCCGATCGATGCCGTGTCGTTGTTTCCGGAAGTGATATCGCGGCAGCCGGTTTGACCCAATGACTGGCCATTCGCACCCGCCTGGTACAACAGCGGGCTGAGAAAACCCACCGGAACACCCAGGCTGGCATTAAGCCGGGCGATCAGCGATGCCCACAGCGGCGCAGCCGCGCTGGTGCCGCCACTGGCCCCACCCTGCCCATCGACCACCGTCCAATATCCCGTATTGGCGCTGGCATCCGCCGCGACATCCGGCACCACCCGCCCTTCGATCGAACCGGGATTGACGCTCTGGATCGATACCGTCTGCCACGACGGCCGGGGAAAGATCGTACTGACTCCCCCACCCGTGCTCCCGCCATTATCTTTCCGCAAGCCGTCGCCATCCTTCCAGGCCGTCTCCGTAATCTTCCCGGCGGACGATTCTTTCAAAGTCGTCCCGCCAACCGCAAGCACATAAGGGCTGCTGCTGGGGAAGTCCACGTGCGCATGCCCGTCACCGACCTCATCGTCCGAGCCGTCGTCACCCGCCGCTACGCAAACCGTGATACCCAATAGCGTCGCCGCCTGCAACGAATCGTTGATAGCACTCTGAGCACCCGAAGACCAGGCGCCCGGGGCATCTTCGGCATAACCCCAGCTGCACGAGATCACCGTAAGCGGACTGGTCTGGTCGTGGATCGCCGTATCGACGATATTGACCCAGCCGCTTTCATCAAAAGAAGAAAAATAAACGGCGATCGTCGATGCGGGACAGGCGCCGGCTACCACTTCTATATCGAGCATCACCTCCCCCTCCGAACCATCCTTTGCATTGGTAGGGGTATTGTTGACCGAAACCGTCCTGACCGTCGGAACGTTGACACTCGCATCCTTACAGAAGGTGGCCAGATCATCCGGAAAATACCCGCCCCCGAATTCCAACAAACCCACCGTCTGCCCCTGGCCATCGCCCGCAGGGAACGAATAGATCGCCGCGAGCTCCGCCGGAAAAAACCAACCCCGGCTCCCCACGGCCCGTTCGGCAAGATTCAACGATACCCTTCGCCTGTGGATAGGCCGGCGTTTTACCATCTTTCGGTTATCCAGCCCAAAGACGCCCACAACGATCTCCTGCAACTCCACCGGTACCCGCAGATCACCCTTGCGGCCCCGGTAATTCCCCTCGACATGCGCATAGTGGAATAACTTCACCTGGAACACCGATTCCCAGACCTGTGCCCTCGCCCCGGCCCGGATGCTGCAGCTCACCGCATCTTCCTTCAACACCTTCGCCCCAAGACCCGTAAGCACCGTCCTCACCTTTTCCATATCCGCCGCATCGGCTCCATACTGCGCTTCCAGGTCCTGAATGCTCAGCGGCTTCGCCACTGTCTTCCCCACCTCCGGCAGCGCCTTCTTCCGGCGTACCTTGATAGTAACTTCGATCCACTCATCCGGATCGGCAACCCCCAATACCCTCGCCCCCGGCCGCATCGCCCGCGTACTGCCCGCCAGGAGCGCATGCGTCGCCATACCCGGGTTCCCTGTTCCCTTCCCACTGGTCCCAGTGGCCCTCGCACTCTTTTGCTGGTCTTTTTCTTTCATATGATCAATTATTTTGTATTCATTACCCGCCCAAATTCCGTGCTCAACTCACCCTCTCGCCACCTTTGTTTTCCCCATTTTCGGGTCTTTGGAGGCGTAATCCCCCAACTCCTCCTCCAACTCCTCGATCGACGGCAATTCGCCCTTTAGATCCTCCGGCACACACTGCATGATCTGGTATTCCGCGATACCCAATGGACCCGCAATATTCTCCAGGGAGTATTCTACAATAATTTTACTCGGCGTCTTACACAAAAGAATGCCGATACTCGGCTGGTCTTGTACATGCTTGAGCTGCCGATTCACAACATTCAAATAAAAATTCAGTTTCCCTGCATATTCCGGTTTGAATTCCGTCGCCTTCAATTCGATAATGACATAGCAGCGCAGTCTGGTATGATAAAAAAGCAGATCCAGATAAAAGTCATCCCCACCAACATGCAGCGGGTACTGCTTGCCCAGAAAAGCAAACCCCTGCCCGAGCTCCAATATAAAATTTTGTATATGATCAATCAGCGCCTGTTCCAGGTCGCGCTCCCGGGCATCCTTGCCCAGCATCAAAAAATCAAAATTGTATGGATTCTTCAGCGTCTCCTTCGCAAGGTCCGCTTGCGGTCCCGCCAACGTTACATCAAAGTTATTGATCGTTTTACCGCTCCGCTGATAAAGCTTCGACTCGATCTGCACGGCCAGTATCGCCCGCGACCAATTGTTTTTTATTGTCTCGCGAACATAGAACAAAGCCTCCGAAATAGTGGGACATTTATTGATAATCAAAATATTATGACCCCATGGAATTTGTGCAACAACTTGTTTCACTTTCTCCGGCAATTGTCTAACAACTTGTTCGACAATTTCATGATCTTTATAAAATAAGTACCATTTTTTAATAAAAAACAGGTTCGCCCTAGAAAACCCCTTCATATTCGGAAAAGCCGTCGACAGATCCTTCGACAATTGCTCGATCAACCCATCTCCCCAATTCGACTTCTGTTGCTTTTCATAAATATCACTGCCCAGTTGCCAATATAATTCCAATAGCTGACGATTCACCGTCATGGCCGCCTTGATCTGTGCCGCGCCTATCTTGCTCTTCAACTCGACCACCCACTTTTTATACTGCGAGTCGGCCGATAATCTGTACGACATAGGAAATAGTTTAGATCAAATTTACCAAATAAAGTAGCATTCAACGGCCAAATTATTTAGTCTACCCATCCCCCTATTTCTTCTTAAACACCACAACCTCTCCCTGCTTCTTCATCACCAAAGAAAAAAAATCCCGCAAATTCTGGTAGTCCTCGGGCGGAAAATAAGTCCGCCTAAGCACCAGCCGGCTGCGGAACTGAAGGGTCTGCCCATCGGACAAAAACCCATATTCATAAAACCCATCCGACTCATTAAGCTTCACCCGCACCCCCGCGGGCAACTCCTCCACCTCATACCCCTTGGGTATCTGCATTTGCAATACGTATAGCTCGTCGGTCCTATAAGGCATCTCAATCGGATAATGCCGCACCGCCGCGGCAAACGGATTCTCCTTCCTACCTTCGGCCAGCATAGGATTGAAATAGATCCTCTCGTCTCCCGCCATTGGAATGGTCAGCGTATAGCGCACCGTCACCGGCTCATCATAAGCTTTCAACGAATCGATATGCTTATCCGTGAGCTGCACGTCGAAAGGATAAGCCTTCCGCACATCCTCGAAATACGCGTCCTCGCCTCGCCTGCTCACGGCATCCCGGGTGTCCAACGATGCATAGTAACCCTGCGTTTCCTCTAAAGTGCCCTTCAACCCATCGCCGGCAGTGGTAGGCGACAGGAACACCGATGCGTATTTGAATTCAACCAGGGAATCCGGAGCCAGCATCACGGAGTCCGGCTGCTCGGAAACCACCCGGGCATAACCGTTATAGCAATCCAACGGTATCTTCCCAAAACCCAGATGCCGATCCGTGGCATCCAAAAAATAATCCCGCCCGCCCATACGCAGACGTACAACGACATAGTTGAGATTCCAAAGCAACGGATAGTACGGATTGATCACACCATTCCCCCTGGTGCTAAGGATCACGGCATCCGCCTTTAACCCTTCGTCGCGCAACATCGCCGTGAGCAAAAGATTGATCTCGCC
>DASYZH010000107.1:0-17383 GCA_035946435.1 Puia sp.
GAGGTCGGCGCCGGCCTGCCCATAGTTATAGGCATAGCTCAGCTGCAGTGGCCCGCGTCCGTAATAGGATTTTCCTGACACCGGTTTGTAAGGGCTTGTTCCCCCGGTATTATAGACGGTGCAATGACCGTCGGCGCAACCCAGTTCTTCGGTGTAATAAAGTCCCCAGGCATATTGGCCACCCGGAGAGCCAGGCCCTCCATTCGTGGTTTCGTGGGCACAATTGGCAAAAAAAGCAGCCAGCTCCCGTTTGCGTGTTTCAGAAGAACCTTCTCCTGCAAATAAAGGGAAACTGGCTGCCGCCTTGATAAAGGCTTCGTAACTATAAATAGCGTTGTGATGCGGAAAGAACTGTTCGTATTGCTGTCTCGACAAAAGCGGCGATGTGTTTGCCCGGAGGGACGAAACACCGGCCTGGAGGACTAACAATAGCGACAATAGATAGTTCACCGCCCAAAACTAGGGAAAATTGGCCTTCCCTGGTGGAGACTACCATTTTTCGTCGCCGTCGTCCCGCTTGATCTTCAAGCCCAGGCCTTCCAGCGGATCCTTGTATGCTTTCCCCTGTTCGGGCATCTTGAGCTCGCCGGCGTTCTTGCGGGGGGGCTTTTGAGGGCCTGCGCCGCGTCTGCCTTCCGGCTGATTGCCGCCATGACCCTGACCGCCGCCATTGCTTTGATCGCCGGCGCTGCTCTGATTGCCGGCGCTACTCTGACTGCCGCCATTGCTTTGATTGCCGGCATTGCCCTGGCTGACGCCCCTGCCTTGATTGCCGCCATGACCCTGGTTTCCACCACGGCCACGTCCGTGACCACCGCTCTGGTTCTGATTGCCGCGACCCTGACCATCGCCATTGTTTTGATTTGCGCCTTGGCTTTGGTTGCCGTTGTGCCCGCGCCCACGACCAGCCGCCTGCTGGTTGGCAACGCGACCGTCCTGCTGGCTTTGCTGGACCTGGTCGCCGCCGGTATTGAGTGCAGCTTGCGCATCCTCGGCGCGTTTTCCGCCGATGCTTTCGCCAGGCATGGGCTCCAGCTGCTGTTCTGCGGGTTGTTCCCGTTTTGGCGGGCGACCTCCATGGGCATTGTTGCGCCCGCCGCCGGCGGCGGGATTGTTGCGTTGCCCGTCGGCCTGCCGCTGACGGCCATTGCCTTGTTGCTGCCCGTTACCTTGCTGACCCTTGCCGCGTCCACCGCCGGGGTTGCGATTATTGCCGCCATTGTGCCGCGCGGGATGCGAAGCGGCGGATGCCACACTCGGCACCGCGTCGACGCTCAGACCGCCATACATGACGTGCGGATGATCTTCTACCACCGGGATCTGCCGACTGATGAGCTTTTGGATATCCCGCAGGAACTCTTTTTCCTCGCCGTCGCAAAAAGAAAGTGCGGTACCGCTGGCGCCGGCCCGGCCCGTCCGGCCGATCCGATGCACATAGGTCTCGGGCACATTCGGCAGCTCGAAATTGATCACATGGGTAAGGTCGTCGATATCGATACCCCTTGCGGCGATATCGGTGGCCACCAGGATACGGGTATGCCGATTCTTGAAGTTTACCAGTGCGCGTTGACGGGCATTCTGCGATTTGTTACCGTGAATGGCCTCTGCGCGGATACCCGCCCGCGTTAGCCCCTGCGCTACCTTGTCCGCCCCATGCTTGGTTCGGGTGAAGACCAGGGCGGTGGGAACGGTGTCGTCTTTGAGGATATGCAGCAGGAGGCTGCGTTTATCCTTTTTGTCCACGAAATATAGATACTGCTGGATCGTGTCCGCGGTCGAAGACACCGGCGTCACTTCCACCTTGGATGGATTCACCAGGATCGACCCGGCCAGCTTCTGGATCTCGGGCGGCATCGTAGCCGAGAAGAAAAGCGAATGTTTCTTTGCCGGAAGCTTGGTGAGGATCTTACGGACATCGTTGATGAAACCCATGTCCAGCATGCGGTCCGCCTCATCGAGAACAAAATACTTAATGTGGCGGAGATCGAGCAGCTTCTGATCACACAGGTCGAGGAGACGGCCGGGAGTGGCTACCAGGATATCTGTTCCGCGTTGCAAACCGGCAACTTGCAGTTGCTGGGGTACTCCGCCGAAGATCACGAGGTGCTTTGAACCGGTATGCCGGCCATAAGCGGCAAAACTTTCATCGATCTGGATGGCCAGCTCCCGGGTAGGGGTGAGGATCAACGCACGGATCGGTCGAGGGCCTCCGCGATGGCCATCGGTAAGCTGGGCTGCATCTTCAGCCAGCAGTTGTAATAAGGGCAATGCAAAGGCCGCGGTCTTCCCGGTACCTGTTTGGGCACAGCCCAGCAGGTCTTTGCGTTCAAGGATGATCGGTATGGCCTGTTGCTGTATAGGCGTAGGTGTGCTATACCCTTCATCATTTAAAGCCTTTAGCAAAGGCTCAATGAGATTGAGATTCTGAAATGACAAAATAATTCTATTTAAGATTGAAAATACCCCATCTACTCAGCAATATCCTTCAGGAGTAATTACAGAAGGTTGTCACGAAAGGTGATTAGAAAGGAACAATAACGGGTGCAAAGGTAGGAAATCCCGGGCAAAATCCCGAGAAGAAAATATTTTTCAAAATTGTGGTCTTTTTCGACCGCAAAATCGAATTTTATTCTATATTTGTTTCATCAACGGTAGAAACAGCACTCACACTCAGGTTAAGGCTTCATGTTCAATGGCTGGCCGTTGACTGCTGCAGAAGGGAAACCTCCTGTAGTCAAAGAACCGGCTGCCCGTAGTAGCAAGCAACCGGCCTGTGCGATCGATGAATTATCTGTAGAGACGTAGCAATCGCCCGCTGATAAGATTCTCAAGTTTTAAGTTTGGTTGGAACAGCAAGGACACAGTTCTTGAGAGCCGCCTGTTTCTACAGGAGACTCAAAAGGATAAGGTTTAAAGGGCCGCCTCATTTCTATGAGGTGGCATCTTTTTTTGTATCCGGCCCGCCCGCCTACAAAAAGCTTATCCGAAACTGGCCTTCACTGGCATAATAGTAAGATTTATCCTGGCGTGACCACTTGACGGGCGCCCCCAGGTCTTTCAACACCTTCAGATACTCATAAAGGCTTCTTTCGGAAATGCCCATCTTACGGGCGAATTCGGGCGGAGATCCCGTTCCTTTCTCGCGGATAAACAGGTCTAATTGCAGGAGTAGGTTAAGGTAATGCTTCATAAACAGTAAAAATTAATCTACCTCTATCAAAGCATTAACCATTAGTGACTATTCAGGAATACTAAAAATACATGTCGTCGTTTATTGTCCCAAATTCATTCGGGAAAAATATCATCCGGTTAAGAGATAACACTCAGAACCCCGATAATTCTCCCCTAGATTGGACCTAAACCCGCTCCCGGAAAACCATGACCGCCGAAAGCGATCCCATAGAATCGCCGAAAGCGATCCGCCGAAGTCCGACATTAGCTAGATCATCATCCGCAATGGCTCCTCAAGCAGGCCTTTGACTGTCTGGAGGAAGGCGGAACCCATGGCACCGTCTACTACCCGGTGATCACAGCTGAGGGTCAGCTTCATCACATTCCCCGGTACGACGGCCCCGTTCTTGACCACCGGCACCTGCTGTATGGCGCTAACCGCCAGGATACAGGCATTCGGCGCATTGATGATGGCCGTAAATTCCTCCACCCCGAACATCCCCATATTAGAGATGGTAAAGGTGCTTCCTTCGTATTCCGCAGGCTGTAATTTCTTGTTCTTGGCGCGGTTTGCCAGGTCCTTGACCTCGCCGGCGATCTGCGACAGGCTCTTGCTGTCTGCGAACCGTACGACCGGTACGATGAGGCCGTCTTCGATGGCTACCGCCACGCCGATGTGTACATGATGATTGACCCGGATGGTCTCTCCCCGCCAGCTGCTGTTGATGGCCGGATGCTGTTTCAATGCTACAGCTACTGCTTTCAGCACGAGATCGTTGAAGGAGATCTTGACGGGCGACACTTCGTTGAGCCTCGTCCTGGCCTGAACGGCGTTGTCCATATCGATCGACATCGTCACATAGAAATGCGGCGCCGTGAACTTGCTCTCGCCGAGCCTTCTGGCGATGGCCTTCCGCATCTGCGATACCGGTACATCCTCAAAACTTTCCTGTCCTGCCGGTACGGCAGGAGCTGCTGCCCTGGCAGGCTGAGCCGCACCACCCGAAGCCGCTGCGGGAGCTGCTGTCGCGGGCGTATAGCTGTCGATGTCTTTTTTTACGATCCTGCCGTTGTCACCGCTACCCGCTACTTTGGCGATATCGATGCCTTTTTCCGCCGCCAGCTTCCTGGCCAGCGGAGAGGCCTTGATCCGGCCATCGGCGCTTACGGAAAGACCGGAATGGGCCGCTTCTGCGCCCTGAGAAGCCACTGCCGCTACGTTAGCCCCCACTGCGGGGTTATTAGTGCCCGCTGCCGGTGCGGTAGCCGCCGGCGCTGCCTGTTGCGCAACCGGGGCCGCTGCACCCTTGTTCTTTGCCGCCGCGACGATCTTGTCCAGGGCCACCTTCTTCTCATCGCCGATGACGGCAAGCAGCTCGTTGACGGCGATCTTCTCCCCCTTTTGGGCACCGATATATAATAATTTTCCTTCTTTATAGCTTTCGAGCTCCATCGTGGCCTTGTCCGTCTCGATGTCCGCGAGGATATCTCCCTTCTTCACGGAGTCGCCTACTTTCTTGTGCCAGTCCGCAATCACCCCTTCCGTCATGGTATCGCTCAGCCGTGGCATCAGGATGACCTCTTCCTGTTTGGAGAGATCGAGCCCGGGAGCCGCTGTAGATGCGGCCGCATTCCCTTGCGCGGGCGCGACATTGGCCTGGGCGGGAGCCTGGGGTGCTGCAGCCGCTGCCGGGGCCGCTTTGCCACCGCCTTTTACCAGCGAAGAGATGTCTTCACCGGGTGCGCCGATGATGGCCAGCAGATCGTTGACCTGGATCTTCCCACCTTTATCCGTACCCGTATACAACAACGTGCCGTCTTTATAGCTTTCGAGATCCATGGTCGCCTTATCCGTTTCCACTTCCGCCAGTAACTCCCCTTTTTTAACAGTATCGCCCACTTTCTTATGCCATGCAGCGATCACTCCTTCCGTCATCGTATCGCTCAACCGGGGCATTAAAATAACTTCAGCCATAATGCATTACAATATTAAAGAATGTCAAATGTGACCGCCGGAGGGCGGCTTTTCAAATCGAGCCGTGAAATTAACACAAAATGCTGAAACCTGTGCCGCCTAAACGGTTTTTACATTGCCCGTACGCTTCAACACACCCCAGTGTTGCAGCTCTCCTTTGAAGGCGCGGCGTACGGCCCGGAAAAGCACCAGCCAGGTCAACCACCGCCAGATCAGCCGCTGCGGGATCAGCCATAACAACTGCACCAGTTTTTCCCGTTCGAAGCTGAAGGCCAGCAAGGCGACCGCCAGGTCCACCAGCATAAAAGCAAGATAATAGCCGCCGATCTTCGACGCATTTCCCGTCAGCAGCCCGACGACCATAAAGAAATCGGCCAGTGGGATCACAAAAGGAATGACATATTGAAAGATGAGGATATTCGGTAAGGCAGCCCAGCCCAGCCAGCGGTACTTCCAGTTCATCAGCGCGTCGCGGTTCTTCCAAAAGGTCTGCATGACCCCGTAGCTCCAGCGGAACCGCTGCTTGAAGAATTGTTTCAGCGTCTCCGGAGCCTCCGTCATGGCGATGGCGCGGTTGTCGTTCTCGATCACATACCCGCAACGCAGGATGCGGATGGTAAGATCGCAATCTTCCGCCAGCGTATCGGTGGTAAAACCGCCGGCATCTTCGATGGCCTTTTTACGGAAAGCGCCGATCGCGCCGGGCACCACCGTGATGGCATTCAGATAGGCAAAGGCCTTCCGGTCGAAATTCTGGCTGCTGATGTATTCGATGGCCTGCCAGCGGGTGAGGAGGTTCACCTGGTTGCCGACCTTCACATTGCCGGCTACGGCGCCTATGGGACCACGGCCCACGCGATGGCCCTTGCGTTCTTCGCCAAAGTGCTCCATCATCAGGCTTACGGCATTGGGCAGCAACTTGGTGTCTGCATCGATACAGATCACATATTCCGCTTCCGACATGCCAATGCCGTAATTGAGCGCCGATGCCTTTCCTCCATTTGGTTTGGTAAAGACCTTGACCTTGGGATGACCGGCAAAGGCTTCGTTGACCCGCTCATAGGTTTGGTCATGCGAACCGTCGTTGACAAAAATGATCTCGAAATTGGGATAGTCGCCATTGAGCAGGCTCTGGACCGAGCTCACTGCATTGACCTCTTCGTTATAGGCCGGGACGATGATGCTTACCAGCGGTGCTTCCTTCCCACCGGCAGCCCAAAAGGGTGCCAGCCCATATTTCTTTTCCCGCAGATGTTCCTTGCTGGCGATAAAAGCGATGAACAATACCCGGCTCACGCTCAGGATCATGAAGACGATAAAAGCGGAGAAAAGGATATGGCCGCTCCAATACCCCAGCTCGGCGAAATAATAATTGATCTGCAACAGATAATACCCGCTGCCCTTGGGCACCGGCGGCATCATCTCGTCCCTGGTCTTGCCCAGGATATCGGCCACCGTCGTAAAATGGAACCCGCGATGCTGAAAGTATTCGATGATCCGCGGCAGCGCTTCCACCGTCGCTTCACGCCCCTCCCCTCCTGCATCGTGCAACAGGATGATATTCCCGCTGAGCCCCGCCTTCGTCATCTCGTTCTTACGCTGGACCGTCCGCCAAAAAATACTGTCGGCCGTAGCTCCCGGCTCCCAGTCCAGCGGATCGATGGATTCCCCGATATCCAGATAGTTCTTGGTCCGCGCAATAGCCACCGGGATCAGCTCCTCCCATTTTTCCGGTTCGAAATCCGCATTGTACGGCGCCCGGAACATGATGGTGCTGCGGCCCGTGATACACTCGATGAGCAACCGGGTCGATTCCAGCTCCAGGATGGCCCGTCGCGTGCTCACCTTGGCGATATTGGGATGGGTGAAGGTATGGTTCCCGATCTCATGTCCCTCTCTGAACTCCCGCTTTACGATGGGTATATTGTTCTCCGCATTGATGCCTACTACGAAAAAGGCGGCAGGCACATGATACTTGCTTAAAATATCCAGGATCTTGGGTGTATAATTGGGATCGGGCCCATCGTCGAAGGTCAGCACCAGCTTCATCGAATCGCTGGTCCCATATTTCCGGGCCACGAATTTACTGGGCAGGGAGTCATAGGTCTCTTCGCTGATGAGCATCTCGCCGGTATTCAGCTCAGGGGTGATGCGCCCGTTCGTAGGCGTCGCAATGATATCGAGCACTTCGCCGGTCCCTTCGTAATCGACAAAGTCGGTATTCGCCTTGGCATCCACCTTGCTGAAGGCAGAAAAATCGAAATGCGCCAATGCCATCTTTCGCATATCGAGATCATAGAATTCCCAAACCCGCGGGTCTTCATCCCCCAGCCGCCAGATCGAAGTTCCCGCAATCCCATACTCGGTGGCGAAACGCAAGGCATTGAAGATCGTGGCTGCGTCGCAGAACTGCACCTGGTGCCTCACCCCGTCGTCATCGTCATAGTCGTAATGGAGGTTGTAGGAGTCGTTGTCGAAATCGATAGTGGCGTCGTTGTCCTTGGCGGTAACCAGCGCCTGCTGATAGCTCACCGTTCGGGAAGACATCTCTTTTCCCAGCCGCCAGTCGTATCCATAGGCTGCCAGGCAAAGGATCAGCTTCTGCTCGGGGATATTTTTCACGGCGTCGTCTACGGCGCCTTCGATCCATTTCTGATGCGCGATAGGTCCCGGCCCCGAATTATCGGAGAACTGGTCATAAGCCATCAGGAAAATATAATCGTTATACTTCGCAAGCCCCTTAAAGTCGTAATCTTCGTTGAAGGGAATAACGTCCTGGGTCACGAGCAGATGATGGGCATGCAATTGAGTGTAGAGGTCCCTTTGGAAAGAGACGAGATCTTCGTTGTTCTTTTCGTCCACTTCCTCGAAGTCCACATTGACCCCGATGAAATTGTCTTTTTCAAGGATGTTGATCACATCGGTGATCAGCCGCTGTTTCTTCACCGGGTCGGCGATGATCCGCCGTACGGCGTCACCGCGGAAGACTTCCTTGAAGTTGTTGGACAGGATCGGCAGGATCTTGACCCCCGAACGCTTCATTACCCCCCAGGCCCGCGGATCGATATCCGTGAATACGGTATCCGCCGTGGGATCGACAAAGATCCATTCCGGGATCACCATGTTCATCTTGTCGATGTATTGCTGAAGGGAGAGAAAGCTCTGGGCGTCCCAATCTACATAGAAGGCGGCCCGGATGCCCGCCGGGAATTTGGTGAAACTCCGGAAACTGGTGTCGGCATGCTGCGTTTTCTGTGCCGTATTGCGGTCCGAGTCCTTCCTGAACTGGGCAGGAAAAGCGCCGCCGCGATAGGGGACCTTCTCGTTGATATATTTGCGAAAACCGCCATATTGTTCGATCAGGCTGTTCTTGAAGAGAAAGGTGCGACTGGTGTCGAGCACTTTTTTATAGAGCTGGCTTTGCTCCTTCATGCGCGGCAGGGCGGGCTTATAGTCGCGTGATACGGCCAGGTAAACGATCACGACTCCCAGGATCAGAAAAAATAGCACGAATCTTCCACCCCATTTGAACCGTTGCCAGCGGCCCGGCGAATTCGTTTGGAAGATCTGTCTTTTCGGTGTAGAAGGTATCGTGTTGCCAGCCATAGATATTTGCCGGGGATGCTCTTTACAAAAATTAGCGCATCCCCGGCAAAAGCGCTAATGTCTGTCCTTCGGACGAAGCCGGGCTCCGCCGGCTTTAGCAAGGATTGGCAAAATTCCCGCCAATCAGGGAAATGTCAATAATGTGGATCGGATTTTAACATTCCTAATAGTCAAGCTCCAGACGCAGCCGGTCCTTCAATTCCTTGACCAGGGGATATTGCTCCACGATCTGCTGGAATTGTTCCCGCTTGTTCAACGGTCTGTCCGCGGGTTCCTCCGCCATGCCCTCCTTCTCTTCCACGATCACCGTAAAAGATAAGGCCTTATTCGAAAACGCTTTTTGCAGATGATCGGACAGATTGCGTTTTTCCTGCTCGATGAACTTTTGCTCCAGGTTATTGCCGGTGACCACTTCGAAAGTCTGCGTGTCCGTGATCCGCAGAACCGCGAGCTCCAGGCTCTGAACAGCGGGATTCCGGTTCTCACGCAGATAATCGGCATATTGCTGCCAGGTGCGGTGCAGGGCTTCGGGTTCCAGCGGCAGGATACTGGCGGCCGCATCATTGTGTTGCTTTGAAGCGAATTGTTGCCGGATCTTGGAAAGGGAACCAAGACCGCCACTGCTGCCGGTTGCCGCGCTGGTGCCGGATGTGCCCTGGCCCGGACCCGCATTCCGCTGTGTGGACGCTTCCGGCTGCGCGCGCTCGACGGGCCGTTGCGGCGATTCCGTTTCGATGATCAGTTTCGCCCCGCTTTCTTCTTCCACGCCCACGGTAGAGGGCCGCCGCATCGGTTCCATTGCCGGGATATTCCGGAACGCCACCGGTCGCTCAGCTCTTTTTTTTCCGCTGCCATCTCCGCTGCCTATCTGCAAGGCCTGGGCCAGGTAACAAAGCTTGATCAAGGCCAGCTCCACATGCAAGCGCTTATTGCGGGCGGACTTATAGTTGATCTCCGCTTCATTGAGTACATTCAATGCACTGATCAGATAGCTAGTGTCCGCCTGGCGACCGGCTACGATATACCGGTCCCGGAAACTTTCCACGACCTCGAGCAGGAAAGCAACCTTCTCGTCTTTACACACCAGCAGATTCCGGACGAATTCAGCCAGACCGTTGAGCACCAGGTCTCCTTCAAAACCCTTTCGGTTGATGCTGTCGTAGGTCAGCAGCGCATCCGAGAGATTCTGCCGCTGCATCGCGTCGAGGATGCGGAAATAATAATCCGCGTCCAGGATATTGAGATGCTCCAGGGTATTGGCATAGGTCAGCTCCCCATTAGTAAAGCTCACGATCTTATCGAGGATACTCAGCGCATCCCGCATACAGCCTTCGCTTTTCTGGGCGATGATCTGTAAAGCGGGCGTTTCCGCGCTAATGGATTCTTTATCACATATTTCTTTGAGGTGTTCCACCGTGTCCGCCGACGTGATCCGCTTGAAATCGAAGATCTGGCAACGGCTGAGGATGGTGGGCAGTATCTTGTGCTTTTCCGTTGTTGCCAGGATGAAGATGGCATAGGGAGGCGGTTCCTCCAGCGTCTTGAGAAAGGCGTTGAAGGCCGAAGTACTCAACATATGCACCTCATCGATAATGTACACCTTCCGTTTCCCATGCTCGGGTGCAAACCGCACCTGTTCCACGAGTGTTCGGATATCGTCTACTGAGTTATTGCTGGCCGCATCCAGTTCGTGGATATTCAATGAAGTCCCTTCATTAAACGAAACACAGGAACGGCAGGTATTGCACGCCTCCCCATCCGGGGTCACATTTTCGCAGTTGATGGTCTTCGCCAGGATGCGTGCACAGGTGGTCTTACCCACACCCCTGGGACCACAAAACAAAAAGGCATGCGCTAACTGCCTGTTTTTGATGGCATTCTTTAAAGTCGTTGTAATGTGAGACTGCCCCACGACCGTCGAAAAATCCTGGGGCCGATACTTTCGGGCCGAAACGATAAATTTATCCATGTAGATAACTCCTGTAGCAAACGTACGACTTCCTCTTCACAAAAAGACGCGGCAGCGGCTTAGGCCGAAGGACAGACTTTGGCCGGGACACTGTTGCCGGACCCCGCTCTCGTCTTCCTGTGCGCGCGTGTTTCCGTACCTTCGAAAAAAAAGATCATTAAAAATTTGGAATATTTACATTGTTAAGTAAATTTGTATCGTTAATTTATTATTCACATGGGAATCGCCGAGCGTAAGGAAAAGCAGAAAAATGAGATCAGACAACTGATCCTCGATGCCTCGATGAAGTTATTCGTGGAAGAAGGCTTCGATAGCATCACGATCCGGCGGATCGCCGAGCTCATCGAATACAGTCCCACGACCGTGTACCTGTATTTTAAGGATAAGGACGAGATCTTTTATGCCTTGCACGACCTGGGTTTCGAGAAGATGTCCGAGTTCAATCATAACCTGGACACCATCCAAAATCCCTTGATCCGGATGCACAAGATGGGGGAGAACTATCTGCGGTTCGGCATGGAGTACCCCGAGTTCTATAGCCTGATGTTCATCATGGGCGAGCCCATGAAGAAGATGTCCGAGCTCGGCTGCGACTGGAAGGTGGGTGATGCGGCGCTCGGCCGGCTCAAAGAGACCGTTACCGACTGCATGGAGAAAGGCTACCTCGCGAAAGGAGATCCCTACCAGGTGAGCCTGGCGGTATGGAGCTTCGTCCATGGCCTGGTCTCCCTGGCCATCCGGCAACGCCTTGAAAAATTCGTCCCCGATGAAAAGATGCTGCTTCCTACCATGGAGCAGGCGCTGAACTGGTTCATGAATAATATCGATATTACCGAAAGGAAAAGGCCGGCATAGCACCCGCCGGCCCGCGAAAAACCGCCGCGCATCGCCGCACGAGCGTCGATCCGGGAACCCCAAGCTCAGGCCATCGGCCCGGGCCGGCGATCAACAATGGCCCCAGGGCCTTTTTTTCGGCCTTCGATGTTAACAATGTTAATTTAATTTATGTAATTAATAAATAGAACATTATGCCAAAACGAATCGTTCTGCTCCTGCTCAGCGCTATCATCGGCATCGGGCAGCTGGCCGCTCAAAACAGCACTGTGCTGGACGACTATATCCACCTCGGTCTCGACAGCAATCTGGCGCTTCATCAACGCAACTTCGACCTCAGCCGGGCGCAGCTCGATCTCAAACGAGCCCAGTCGCTTTTTTACCCGCAAGCCGGCTTTAGCTCCTCATATACCCTGGCCAACGGCGGCCGGACACAGCCGATCCCCATTGGCGATCTGCTCAACGGCGTCTATTCCACGCTCAACCAGCTCACGAACTCCAACAAATTCCCGCAGGTGGCGAATCAGTCCATTGCCTTCCTGCCCAACGATTTTCACGACACCAAAATGGAAGTGACGCTGCCCATTCTCGACATCGACCTGCAGCACAACAGGGACGTTAACCGGGAGACGATCAATGTCCGCCGTGCGGACCGGGATGTCTACCGCCGCGATCTCGTCAGGAGCATCCGCCAGGCCTATTATCAATATCTCCAGGCCGGCAAGGCCGTCGAGATCTATTCCGTCTCCCTATCGCTGGTCAAAGAGAACCGGCGGGTCAGCGAGAAATTCGTGGAGCAGCATATGGCCACCCGCGAAGCCGTCCTCCGCGCCCAGGCCCAGGTCAGCAACGTCCAGTCTTCGCTGATCGAAGCGCAGAACGATCGTCGCAATGCTGCCGCCTATTTCAATTTTCTGCTGAACCGCTCGCTCGACAACCCGGTGCTCACGGATTCGGCCCTCATGAACGGAACGGATACCACCGCATACCCCGATCCTACCGGTAGTGTGGCCACGGGCCGGGAAGAATTCACCCGCCTAAAAAGTTATGAACATATCCTCGCCTCCAATTTGAGCTATGACCGCAACTACCTGGTCCCTAAGCTGAGCGCTTTTTATGACGTCGGCTACCAGGGATTTGGCTTTCATTTCAACAGTACGCAATTTTATCAGCTCGCAGGCGTGAACCTGGTCTGGCCGCTGTTCAAAGCGAACGATAACAAATATCGGATCCGCCAGGCGCGCATCGACATCGACGCGGTGGGTGACCAATACCGTGAGCTTACCCAGCAGCTGACCCTCGAGCAGCAGACCACGGTCAACAACTACCATTCCGCCATCGACGCCTTGCAGGCGCTCGCCGATGAGGCCAGCAGTGCCCGTGAGGCCTACCGCCTCGTGGAGCGAAGATTCGACGAAGGCCAGGCCTTGCAGGTCGACCTCATCGATGCCCGCAACCAATACACCAACGCAGAGATCAGGTATTCGCTTGGCCGGCTGGCTGTGCTCAACCGGGCCGCCGACCTCGAACGCGTGACCGCCGCTTATAAGTTTTGATTCAACACACCTCACACCTCCAAAAAATAATGATATGAAACTGCTCAACAATCTCTTTTTCGCTCTTGCGGCGATCATCGCCTTCGGGCTGGCCAGTTGCGGAGAGAACAAGGCCGCTGGTACGCCGCCGGCCGAGGAACCCATCCCGGTCAAAACGCAACCGGTGATCTATGGCGACCAGGGCCGCATCCTCCAGTATTCCGGGTTGATCGCTTCGAATGCCGAAGCCCGCTTGTCCTTCAAGATCGGCGGTATGATCTCCCGCATTTATGTGAAGGAAGGCGACCATGTCACCGCCGGCCAGCTGCTCGCCACGCTCGATCTTACGGAGATCGACGCACAGGTGACACAGGCTACGCAAAACGTCGACAAGGCCGGGCGTGATGAAGCCCGAATTAAAAATCTCTATCGCGATACGGTCGCCACGTTGGAACAGGTGCAAAACTCCCACACCGCACTCACGGTCGCAACCGAGGCATTGCGTATCGCCAATTTCAATCGCGAGTATGCGCAGATCCGCGCCACGTCCAGCGGCACCATCTTGCAAAAGATCATGAACGAAGGCGAATATGCCTCAGCCGGTTCCGCAGTCCTGCTCTTCAATGGCGTGGATCGGAACGATTGGGTCGTGCGCTTTGGTGTTTCGGATAAGGACTGGGCGATCCTGCATCGTGGCGACAAGGCCAGTGTGTCCATGGATGCTTACCCCGACCGCCATTTTTCCGGCGTGATCACCAAATTGGCCGAAGGATCCGACGCGGATGGCACCTATGCCGTCGAAGTGACCATTGCCCCGGAAGGCCGTAAGCTTGCTCCGGGTTTATTTTGTACGCTGCAATTGCAACCACCGGCCGGCAAGCCTTACTATTTCATTCCCGCCAGCGCCCTCGCGGAAGGAGATGGCAACACCGGGTATGTCTATACCGTGAATGCGGATCGCCGGACGGTGACGAAGCTTCCTGTTCACATCGCCTTCCTCCAAGGCGACCAGATCGCCGTGATCAGTGGTCTGGAACATGTTTCCCAGGTTATCACAAAAGGGGTAGGTTACCTCACGGAAAGGTCCATTGTAGCTGCGTCTCCCGAAACCCATTCTTCCACCAATTAAACCCGGCAACATGAACATTACAAAATTTGCCGTGAAGAATTACCAGTTCACGCTCATCGTATTCGTGATGCTGGCACTCATCGGGGTCAGCTCGATGATGAATATGCCGCGTGGTGAAGATCCTGACACCGAGGCGCCTACCTTCTCCGCCATTATCCTCTACCCCGGCACCAGTCCTAAAGACATGGAGGAGCTGGTGGTGAACCCCATCGAAAAACGGTTCAACGAGATGGACGACGTAAAACGCATCCGCTCTACCATCGACGACGGCCTGGCCGTTGTGCAGATCGAATTCAACTACGAGACCGCGCCGGACAAGAAATACCAGGATGTGATCCGCGAGCTGAATGCGGTCCGCCCCGATCTCCCGGCGGATATTCTGAGCATCGATATTCAACGATTTCGACCCTCCGATGTCAACATCCTCCAAGTGGCGCTGCTTAGCGAAACCGTCCCTTACAGGGACTTACAGACCTGGAGCAAGAAGCTCAAAGACAGGCTGGAAAAGATCAAGACGCTCAAAAACGTCGACAACTGGGCCTTTCCGCAACAGCAGGTTCGCGTCTCGCTGAACCTGGAAAAGCTGGCGCAGAACAAGATCCCGCTGAACAGCGTGCTACAGGCCATCCAGCGCGAGAATGTCAACATCCCCGGCGGCAGCGTGGATATGGGGTCCCGTAAATTCAACATCAAGACCAGCGGAGATTATAAAACGGTCGACGAGGTGCGAAATACCATTGTGAGCGGCACCGGCGGCAAGATCATCTATGTGAAAGATATCGCCGATGTGGATTTTAACTATGAAGAGCAAACCTATATCGGTCGTCTCAACGGCAAACGGGCGGTGTTCGTAACGGCCAGCCGCAAATCCGGGACGAATATCTTCGCCGTGGAGAAAGATATGGACCAGGTGCTCACCCAATTCAAAAGCGAGCTGCCCCCCAACATCGCCTATGTCAAGAGTTTCAATAATGCCGAAAGTGTCCGCACCCGGCTGGGCCATTTTACCCGCGACTTTGCGATTGCCATTTTCCTGGTGCTGCTGACCCTACTGCCGCTCGGACCACGGGCCTCGTTGGTGGTGATGATCTCGATCCCGCTGTCGCTATTGATCGGGCTCTTCCTGCTCGATATGTTCCATTTTACGATCAATCAGCTGAGCATCGTCGGGATGGTCGTGGCGTTGGGATTGCTCGTGGACGACAGCATCGTAGTCGTGGAGAATATCGAACGTTACCTGCGGCTGGGCTATTCCAGGCGGGAGGCGGCCATCGCTGCTACCCGGCAGATCAGTCTGGCTGTCCTGGGCTGTACGGCAACCCTGATCTTTGCCTTTCTGCCGCTGATGTTCCTGCCCGAAGCCGCCGGCGATTTTATCCGAAGCCTGCCTGCTGCGGTGGTGACCACCGTCCTGGCTTCGTTATTCGTTTCGCTGACCATTGTACCCTTTTTGTCAAGCAGGATCCTGAGTCCGCACGAAAATCCGCAGGGCAATCTCTTCCTCCGCGGTCTTCACCGGCTGATCAACGGCTCGTATCGCAGGCTGTTGCATGGAGCCATTCAGCACCCGTTGGTTACCCTGCTGGTAGCCCTGGTGATCTTCGCAGGCAGCCTGGCGCTCATTCCCCGCGTAGGCTTCAGCGTGTTCCCCGCCTCGGAGAAGCCGATGTTCCTGATCAATATCCAGGCCCCGCTGGGCACCAGCCTGACTGCCACGGACAGTATCAGCCGATACGTGGAGCGCCACATCGATCATCTCCCCGAGCTGAAGAACTACACTACGAATGTAGGCCGCGGCAATCCGCGTATTTATTATAACGTGATCCCCCAGAACGAGGTCAGCAATTATGCGCAGATCTTCGTTCAGCTCAATGGCACCCCTTCGTTCCGGAAAAAACAGATGATCGACTCGTTGCGTCAGGTATTCAAGGACTATGCCGGCGCTAAGATCGAGGTCAAAGACTTCGAACAGGGGCCGCCGATAGAAGCGCCGATCGCGATCCGCGTTTTCTCCGAAGACCTGGATACCCTGCGGAGCCTCGCCTTTCGCGTGGAAGACCTGCTCAAAAAGACCGATGGGACCATTTATGTCAACAACGATCTTACGACATTGAAAACCGATATCAAGGTCAATGTCAACAAGGAAAAGGCGGGCATCCTCGGTGTGCCCGTGAATGAGATCGACAGGACCGTAAGGTTGGCTATCGCCGGTTTGGACGTCGGCAAATTCCGCAAGGACGACGACAAGGACGACGATTACAATATCAATGTGTGTCTGCCACACGGCCCGCACTCGACGCTCGATGCACTGAACAAGGTTTATGTGGATTCCTATACGGGTGTCGCCGTGCCGCTCAGCGAGGTCGCCAGCATCCAATTCCAGAGCTCGCCCACCAGCATTAATCACTATGATAAGGATCGGTTTACCACTGTCACCGCCTTTGTCCGCAATGGGTATAACACTACCCAGGTCACCCAGGGCATCCTGCAAAAGCTGGATAAGATGTCTTTTCCCGCAGGCGCCAGCTATAAGGCTGCCGGCGAGGTCGAAAGCAAGCAGGAAAGCTTCGGCGGCCTCGGCCCCATTATCCTGATCACGATCTTTGGCATTCTGGGCATCCTGATCCTCGAATTCAAAACATTCCGTGGGACCCTGATCGTGTTGTCTGTCGTTCCCCTGGGGATCATCGGCGCGGTCCTGATGCTTTTCGCCACCGGCAATACCTTGTCTTTTGTGGCTGTCATCGGCATCATTGCGCTCGTGGGGATCGAGGTCAAGAACTCCATTCTGCTGGTGGATTATACGGACCAGCTGCGCAAAGGCGGTATGGGTCTCGATGAAGCCATTCAGGAGGCCGGCGAGACCCGGTTCGTGCCGATCATCCTCACGACCCTCACGGCCATCGGCGGCCTGACCCCGCTTGTGGCCGAGAACAATCCGCTATACTCCCCGCTCGCGCTGGTGATCATTGGCGGACTGCTGAGCTCGACCATCCTTACCCGGGTAGTGACGCCCGTGCTATACAAGCTGCTGGCGCCGCGTATCATCTCCGGCGATGCGAACCCTTCGGCCGGTGGCGATGCCGCACCCTCCGGCGGTGGAGCAAGGTTGCCAACGGCGATGCCGGCATGAGATTATTTGAGGTCACAAGTCGTGACCTCAA
>DASYZH010000108.1:0-4929 GCA_035946435.1 Puia sp.
CAATGCTGCTATTGCTGGCAACGGGAGCTACGCTGAACCTGCAATCGTACATGGGCATCATCATGTCCACCGGCGTATCGGTGGCCAATGCCATCCTCATCGTCACCAACGCGGAAAAACTCCGGATCGAGTACCGCGATCCGTTCAAAGCAGCGATCGTGGCGGCCAGCATCCGGATGCGCCCAATCCTGATGACCTCGCTGGCGATGATCGCGGGCATGATCCCCATGGCCAGCGGTTTGGGAGAATCAGGCGACCAGAGCGCGCCGTTAGGACGCGCCGTTATCGGCGGCTTGGCAGCATCCACGCTCGCCGCACTTTTTATCGTTCCGCTGGTATATGGCTGGATTCAGCAAAAAACATCTTTTGACTCGGTTTCTTTATTACCCGAAGATTCATCAACGACCAATCCCTCTAAATAATCAACGATATGAACAAACAACTCTCAATAATTTTAGGTTTCATGGCCGTCCTGGCTTATGGCTGTTCAAACGACAATGCGGCAGAAAAGCAGGCAGCCCCCGCTCCTACGGACCCGCATTATACATTAGCGAAAGCTGAAAAGCGATCCGTGGCAGAGACCTATAAGCTTCCTGCCCAATTGGCCGCATATCAGGAGGTCAGCATATTCCCAAAGGTCAACGGATATGTGAAAACCGTATTGGTTGACGAAGGATCGCATGTGCGCGAGGGACAGCTGCTAATGACGCTCGAAGCGCCCGAATTGCAGGAGGCGGTTGCCCAGGCCAGGGAAAAATATTCGCAAACCCTGTCGGACTATACGATCAGCCGCGAAAACTATGAACGGCTGAAACAGGCCGCCAGGACGCCCGGCGCTATCTCGCCGATGGATCTGTCCACCGCGAAGGCCAAGACACAGGCGGACAGCGCGCTGAGCAACGCCGAAAAAGCAGCCTGGCAGCAACAGCAGGTCATGATGGGTTATCTTCAGGTCATGGCCCCTTTCAAGGGCATAATCACCCAGCGTAATGTACACCCCGGCGCACTCGTGAGCGCCGAAGCAAAGGATGGTAAGCCCATGCTGGAGCTCAAGGAGATCGATCATCTACGTCTTCAGGTATCCATACCAGAAAGCATGGCCGGCACGCTACGCAATAACGACAGTCTTTCCTTTTATCTGAGTGCCTTCCCCGGCAAGGAGTTTAAGGGCCGGATCGCCAGAAAATCCATGAACATCAATCAGCAGTACCGGTCGGAACCGGTGGAGCTGGATGTATACAATTCGGACGAGACCCTCACACCGGGCATGTACGCCGACGTGCTGTTCGACTCCAAGGGCAATCCACACGCCTTGTCCGTCCCCAAGACCGCCGTCGTCACTTCCACAGAAAGAAAGTATGTCATTGCCGTTCGCAACGGGAAGGCTGTAAGAGTCGACGTCCAAACGGGCAACGAGAACACGGACAGAGTTGAAGTGCTCGGCGCATTATTGCCCGGTGACCAGGTGATCGCAAATGCGAATGACGAGATAAAAGAAGGCATCACCATAAAATAACATTTATGATAAGAGCAGCCCTAAAACGGCCTATCACCATATTGGTGTTGTTTATCGGGTTATTGCTGTTTTCCATTTTGGCCGTACGGAGCATTTCCATCGATATCTTTCCCCGGCTGAACCTGCCCACCATCTATGTGATCGAGCAGTATGGCGGGATGTCGGCGCAACAAATGGAAGGCTTCTTCGCCACGCGTATGCAGGACCAGTTCCTGTATGTCAATGGCATCAAGAACATCGAAGGCAAGAACATCCAGGGACTTTCCCTGATCAAATTGACCTTTTATGAGAACACGGACATGGCGGAAGCCTCGGCGCAGGTAGCCTTGCAGGTCAGCAGCAAAACCAAGCCACTCAAGGATATCTTCGACCTGGCCATTACACGGGTCCGACCCTTGTTCGCCACGGTTCCCGGTCTTTCCGCCCCACCACCCTTTGGTTCCAACGCCTTCCGTTCCGCTTCCCTGCTACCGGAAGATGACGTATGATCATAAGGCGCCGGGCGGACGACCGCCCGGCGCTTTTTTTGCTGCTTTAATTCTCTGCGAGTAAATAACCTTTCCCTGATACTGTATAGAGAAGATGTGGGGAGTGGTCGTCCTTTAGCTTTTTGCGCAGGTTGTTCATATGCAAGGATAAGCTTCCCGGCTTGTTGCGCCGCCATTCTTTCCATGCCCCCGCCGCGAGCTCTTCCCGGGTGACGATCCTATTCTTGTTCTTCATCATATACTCCAATAACAGGAACTCGCTGGCTGTAACGGGCACCCGTTTTCCACCTTTGCAGACCTCCTTACTATCGTTGTCCAGCACGATATCGCCTATCTTTAGCAAGTTGTACTTGCGCTCCGCCGGCAAAGCGCGTTTGATCAGGACCCGGATGCGGGCGACGAGTTCTCTGCCGTCCATGGGTAAGGGTAAATAATCATCGGCGCCCGCCGCAAACGCTTCCATCATGGCTTTCATACCCGCCGGGGCCAGCATCATCAGGGGAATAGTATCGTTGATCTTGCGGATGCTGCGGCATAACTCGCAGCCATCCATGCCCGGTGGCCGGTGGTCCAATAGTACGAGATCGAAATGTCGGGCGGGCAGAAGGGCCATGGTCCCGGCGCCGCCATCGGCCCAATCCACATCATACTGCTGATCCTCGAGCATCGGCCCAAACCTGGCGGAGATCACCGGGTCCGGCTCGATAAAAAGTATTCGGGCTACAGACATCTTAAGCTTATTTGAGTTGTTCAATGAGCGAATACTCACGGCCCTGCCGGTCGCGGAGCCAACGGGTGGGACCAGGCGAGGCATCTTATGCCGTTGTCGGTTCGCCCTTTAAATCAGGATGGACAAGTGGAAAACGATCGATGGTGGTCCCCTCAAGGGGTGGGCTTTCCGGCAGATGGGGAATATGGAAAGTGCAGGATAACATAAGGGTTCCGCAGGCCGCAAAATCCAGCTGTCCGCCGTGGCCTCGATGGGCGCCAGGGTGAACAGGAGCTTCAGGTCAAACCGCTTGTCGAGGCTTAGCGCCCGGCAATGCTGATAAGTATGAAAAATAATACGAGTTGCCGCCTGCGGCGGTGGAGTATCCCTGGAGAGGTGATATTTATACCTCCAGGCCGGATTATTGGCGCATACATAAAACTTGTACGATAACTGAGAGACGAAAAGAACCAGGACGGCAAGGCCACACAGGCATTGCATCGGCGCTTTATTTCGGTTCTTCGTCATTGGTGTCTTCATAAATGTCACCTTCAGGCGGAAGCAATATCCGTGTGAAAGTACGAATTTACGACGAACCGGTTCTCAAAAATAGCCCTACCTATTTAGCGCGGTTTTTTGTCTTCAGGGTTATCCACCCCCCATCGATAACAGCTCCTGCCGCACATGCGTAAGCAATAAATGCGTCGCTGATATTTTGTTCCATTTTACCCGAGGAGACCAGCCAATACCCGAGGGCGGCAATAAGGGTTATCGCCGCGCCCAGAAAATAGTAACTTTTCAGGCGAATCACGGCTGCCAAAGGGAAGAAATGGAGACCGGCGATCAGTGCGAAGCTCGGCACGAGCCACTTCTCGTGCCCCGTACGAATAAGGATCATCCAGGTGGCCATTACGGCTATACCCTCCACGATGAAGATAATGGCATAACGCGAAGCAATGCCGATCCGTCTTTTGCCGGGCATGGTCGCAGCCGGACTATAGTCCTGCAAAAGGTCTTCGAGATTATAAAGACTTACGGAATACAACGCCAATATCACCACTGCGGCGAGCACCACCACCGCAGCCACTACGTGGTCCCGGAAATCGATGGCGTATTCGCCGATCATCACCCAGGCCATGGCGAAGAGGATCATGTGGAATATCTCTCCCCTCGCCGCTTCCACGTCGCTTTTAGATAATCGATTTGTTGTCATCCTTAAAGATACCTACCAAAGCGAATTCTGTGGCAGGCGGGTCAAATTTTAATGTCAAATCAGCTCATGTTAAATATACTCCCATCGGCGTGAACCGTAATTTCCCGAAAGCCAATGCATTAGGTGCAAATGAGACGGGTGAGCCTTTCCAGTGATGGCCACGGGCCGCCGTTATAGGCTTCCAGGCGTGAAAATGAACGAGCGCTGCCCCGTGTGCGGTCAGCCCATGGAGATAGTGAAAGGCTTTTATTACAGTACGGGTTATGTCAGCTATGCTTTGTCGGTGGCTGTCTCCGTTAGTGAAAGTCCCGTCGCCGGGTCTGATGCCAATGACCTGTACTTGTCCGGACATGGTGGCAGGCAATCGACAGCACCGTTGCCGGCGAGGGACTTTCGATTCGTTCATGGTAAGTGGCGGCGTCAACGGCGTCCGCCGCCGAAGTGACCTCCTCCGCCACCGAAGTGACCTCCTCCGCCACCAAAATGACCGCCGCCGAATCCGCCGCGCATTCCACCAACGTGGCTGGCCCCGAAGTTGGTCGCGCGCTGAAAATTTTGCATTCTGACCAGGCCACGCTGCCCCATGTATCGCTGCCGTTCCAGGTTCTGCCGGACCATCGGCCGGTTGCCTACGGGTGTCCATTGACGGCTCATCCGTTGCTGCCACTGCCCTTGCATGTTGCGTTGATAAACATTGCCTTCGCGGTCCGAGAACACGGGGTTATAACCCGCGCGATAGCCGCCATGCGTGGCGAATCCGCCGGGCGTGGCCATTCGGCCACGTGAGTTGAAAGGCCTGTTGATAACACCCGGCCTGCCTCGGTAGACATTGTTGTTGTAGCGCATATGCATATGTGTGTTACCGTCTATACGCGCATGGTCGCCATAATAACCGCCGCGCCGGTAGGCCCAGCGGCCGCCATGCCAGCTGCGATACGCCGGGCGATAGGTTCCCGCACCTCCCCACCAGCCGCCGCCACACCAGCCACCCCAGCCACCCCCA
>DASYZH010000109.1:0-1764 GCA_035946435.1 Puia sp.
ATAGTATTGGTGGCATTTTGATATGCACCCTTCATACTGTCGAGGGCAATAGCAGCTTCTTTTGTCTTGTTCGTGTACTCGGTGGTAGCGGCGAGTGCACCGGATACGTCGCTGATCTTCTCAACGGTCGTGCCGAATTTCTTGAAGCCTTCGCTCAGGTTCTTGAGGTTAGCCGGGGTGATGTCGGCTTCCTGCAGCATCTTGTCCATCTTGTCGAGGGCAGGGTTGCCGGTAGAACCGCCAGCGAGCTTGGGGAGGGCTTCGACCAGGGCATGCATTTCACCTCCGGGAGGCGGTAAGAAGGCATAAACCAGGAAGATCAAAGCCTCGGTAAGCAGACCAGCCGTCAGGAAGAAGTCGGCCAGCTTGGTATGCAGGATCTTTTGCAGGGCTCCGAAAATAACGACCGCCGCGCCAACGCATACGATGATATTGATAAGTCTCTCGGTAGATTTAGATAGTCCAGCGCTCATAGTGAATTAATTTAATTGTTTTTAATGGATTTTAAAGGGTTATGGAAAGAGTTTACAGGGTCATAGGCGACGAGTTCCTGTTGATTTTTTGTTAGCTTGTCAAAATCAAAAACGTTGCTTTGGCGAAAAAATTTTACATGCCAGGAAAGATAATGCCGGCTACGGACCGGCATCATTCCGGTTAACGACGACTATTGGTAATATTCGGCGCCAGATCGATCACACAACGGAAACCGATGTATGATTTTGCCGTATCCTGATACTCGTAGGTGCGGGCGCTGGTCTGCAGGTACATGCCTACATCCTTCCAGCTGCCACCACGGATGACCTTACGTTTCATACGGGGAGGATCGGAGTCCTGTGCGTTCCAGCGGATATCCGGGTTCATGTCGTGCTCGAAGTTGGCAGATCCTTCGTAATAGAACGAAGAGGTCCATTCGGCTACGTTCCCGGCCATGCAATAGAGGCCGAAATCGTTAGGCCAGTAAGCATCGGCCCGAACCGTATAGAAACCGCCGTCCTCGGGGTAGTTACCCCTGCCGGGTTTGAAGTTTGCAAGTAAGCAGCCCCTTTTATTTCTCAGGTAGTAGTTACCCCAGGGATACATCGATTGAGAGCGACCGCCGCGGGCGGCATATTCCCATTCGGCCTCGGTAGGCAGGCGGAAGTCCGACTCGGTAGCCAGGTGTTTGGATTCGAGGTAGGCATTCAAATAAGAGGTACGCCATTCGCAGAACACGGTAGCCTGGTTCCAGTTCACACCTACCACGGGATAATTCCCAAAGGCGGGGTGCGAATAGTACCGTTTCGTCATGGGCTCGTTATAGGCATAGCTGAAGTCGCGAATCCACACCAGCGTATCGGGATAGACCTTTATGTCTTTCTTCACGATGAACTGGGACCTGGGCTTGCCTTCGTTACCCTTGGCAGCGGCTGCCTTGAGGTCGAAGGTCTCCGAATGGTACTTGAGCGTGTTGGGATCGATCTCTTTGCGGCCGAAGATGCGGTTATCGGGCTGGACGATCATCTGGTTGATCTTTTCGATCGTGGCTTTATCGCCCCACTTGATCGTCTGGGCTTTTTTCCAGTCGATCTGAAAGCGGCCGTCTACATCCTTCCCGTAATTCATCAGCGTCGCAGCGATGGAATCCCGTACCCAGTTCGTAAACTGGCGATACTCGTTGTTGGTGATCTCGGTTGCGTCCATCCAGAAACCGCTGATAGAAATCTGCCTGTTGCGAGCAGTAAAAGCAAAGTTCATATCCTCGTCGCTGGGTCCCATGTGAAACGT
>DASYZH010000110.1:0-5579 GCA_035946435.1 Puia sp.
TATTGTTTTGCAGACCGTTATAGGGGGTAAAATTGCGGAAGGCGTTCGTCCGCACGTCGAGGCTGCTCACGCCGCTGTTAGTACTCACCCAGATCCGCCCGGCGTCGTCTTCGACGACTGAATAGACGTTGGTATTCTGCAGGCCGTCTTTTTCGTTGTAGACGTGAAAGGTGTCGCGGGTTTCATCGTATAGGCAGAGGCCGCCACCGAATGTGCCGAGCCACATGCGACCTCTGCTGTCGAGCAGGAAAGTTTGCACTTTGTTATTGGGTAGGGTGCCATTCTCCTGATTGTAGACCCTGAACCGGCGCGTCCGCGGGTCGTATATGGTCATCCCGCCGCCATGCGAGCCGATCCAGATATTCCCATGGGTGTCCTGGGTGATGGCCCGGATGAAGCCATTGACCGGCAGGAGTATATCGGTGGGCAGGGTTGGATGGGGCGAAAGCCGGAAGAGGAGTTTGCCGTCCTTGAGCACGCTCACGCCCGAGCCGTTAGTTCCCGCCCATATGCGGCCCTGCGAATCTTCCCAAACGCAGAAGATGCAATTGGCGTTGAAGTCGTCCGGGCGATCGCTGGTTGGCAGACGCTTTGTCCCGCCCGTTGCGGGATCGAGCAGGAGGAGGCCTTTGCCATAGGTCCCGATGTATAATTTATTGGAGCGGGTGTGGTCCAGGGTGAGTATGGATAAGGGGAGTACCGGCTTGCCGTCGAGGTGGATGGGTTGACGCAGGAGCCGGCCCGACTGCCGTTCAAATTCGAACAGCCCGCCGCCGTCGGTACCCAGCCACAGGTTACCGTCCGGGCGTTCCGCGAAGGAAGTGACGATGGTGCAGCGCGGACCGCCTTCATGGAATTTCTCACTTAATTTAAGATCGAAGAGATTAAGGTTCCTGTCGTATTTGTTGACCCCGCCTTTAAAGGTGCCGACCCAATAAATGCCGTCCCTGTCGATATAGATAGAAGCGATCGCTCCACTGGTGAGGCTGTGCGGATTGGCGTCGTCCGGCCGGTAGGTCACTGATCTCGCGGTCCGGGGGTCGATCACGACGAGGCCGTCCCCCGTGCCCGCCCATAACATGCCGTCCTGGTCGATGGCAATGGCGTTGATCTGTCCATTTGCAGCCGGCCCACCCTCCGCAGGCTGTTCCCGGAAAACGGCGCACCGGCCCGAATCCGGCTGCAGGCGGCCGAGCCCTTTGTCCGTACCGACCCAGAGATAACCCTGGTGATCCCCGGTAATGGTCCGGACCTGGTCGTCCGGCAGGCTCGTGGTGTCGCCGGATCTATGTTGGAAATGGCGAAAGGATTGTGTAGCCGGAAGATATTGGAATAAGCCGTTGTCCGTGCCGATCCATATTTGTCCGCGCGGGTCGCAATAAATGCAATTGAGCCCCAGCTTTTGGGTGGGATTAGAGGTATAGCGCGTGAGGTCGATCCTGGAAATATGGCCGGTAGCGGGGTCGAGCACATAGGGCGCCGAGAACTGGGCTATCCAGATGCGGCCTTGCGGGTCCGAGCAGACGCCGCGGACCAGGTCGGAGGGCAACAGGTGGCCGGGACGTCCCTTACCCGTGTGATCCGAGGCCGGGCCGACATAGCCGGTGGCGGTCATCCGGGGGTAGTTGACAAAGCAGTCCCTGGTGCGGTCGTACATGCTCAATGCTCCGCCGCTGGTCCCTATCCATAGATTCCCTGCCTTGTCTTCGTGAAGCGCCAGGATCTCATTGGACCTCAAGCTCGTGGTGTCGCCTGCGCGACGGCGGTAAACGGTAAAATTGGTACCGTCGAATTTATCCAGCCCATCGTTCGTGGCAAACCACATGAACCCGAAGCGGTCCTTGATGATCGCGTTCACGGAATTGGAAAGCAGTCCATCGCGGGTACCCAGGGAGGTGAAATTCAAGCGACCGGTCTGGGCAACAGCAGGCGGTGGTCCAAGCAGGGAAAGGAGCAGCAGTAGGGCCCCCGGTATCGTCCGGAACAAGCGCATCTATTCAAATTACTCGAATATATAAACATTTGTGCTATTAATTTGGACAAAACAAACAGACTTAAGTCACTGGCCGATATAGCTTTGCATTCAACGGTCGCTTTTTTGTGCCGCCTGATGCCAAATGATTGCCAGCCAGCTATATCCTTCCGCCGCCCCCTCGCGGAGCGCCTGCCAAAATGAGATGAATCCTCCATACCGGGTGTTGTCGCTGGTGCCGGGCTACTCCGAATGCGGTACGCTGACCACCGGGTTAAAGGAGATCGCCGAAATGCTTTCGATAAAAAATACGGCTGAGGCGTTTCGGGTCCTCGAAACCCGGATCATCCATTTGATGATTGTGGAAGATTCCGACAACAGCTACGAATTTTGTTTGCGGATCAAGGGTTTTACCCGATATGCCCATATACCTGTGCTGGTGTTGATGCCGCGAGATTCTCTTTTGGCCCGGCTGCGGTGGCTTCGGGCGGGAGCAGACGCCTGCCTGGAAATGCCGGTTTCCCGGCCTTATTTGTTGGCACAGGTAGATAACCTGCTGGTCAATCGTGTCCGGTTGCGGGATCATTTCGGTGCATCGGGCATTTCGCAGCGGGAAGCGAGCCAGCCGGGACCGGGCGCTGACGCGGCCTTATGGGAGCGATTGAACCGGGTGATCGTGCAACAGTTGTCCAATGCCGCATTGGACGTTTCGCAGCTTGCGCGGGAGCTGCATATGAGCCGCCCTACCCTTTACAGGAAGATCACGGAGATCTCTAAAATGACGCCGGCCGCCCTTATTACGCAGTGCCGGCTCGACATGGCCGCGTCGCTTCTGGCCTCGACCGGCCATCCGGTGACGGAAGTTTCGCGGATGGTGGGGTTTTGCACCCGCAATGGTTTGGGCAAGGCCTTTGTCAAACGTTTTGGCGTGTCGCCGACGGAATACCGGCGGAAGGCCGCGGCAAATCAGCTGCCGGGGATGGTAAGCGAAATTTTTTGGTAATTTTGGGTATATGCGAAAATATCCGATCGGCTTACAGGATTTTATGAAGATCCGGCAAGACAATTTCCTTTATGTAGACAAGACAAAGATAATCCATCAATTGATATCATCCGGAGCTTACTTCTTCCTCAGCCGTCCCAGACGATTTGGAAAATCATTGTTGCTTTCCACGATCAAAGAGATTTTTATGGGCAACAAAGAGCTTTTCAAAGGTCTTTGGATCGAAGATCATTGGAACTGGGAAAAGAAAAACCCTGTGATCCACCTGGCACTTAGCCAGATCAATTACGAAAAGTTGGGCCTGTATGAAACCTTGAACAAGGAATTGGATATTGTAGCCGGAAAACTCGGAGTTGCATTGCAGGAAAAGGACCTAAAGGACAAATTCCGGGAATTGATCGAAAAGACGGCGGCAGAAGGGCGAGTAGTGATCCTCATCGATGAATACGACAAACCCATTATCGACTACCTGGATGATCTTCCAAAAGCGCAGGAAAACCGGGCAATTTTCAAAAGCTTTTATTCAGTTCTCAAAGACTCCGACGAATACATCCGCCTGCTCCTGATCACCGGGGTAAGTAGATTCTCAAAAGTCAGCATATTCTCCGACCTGAACAACCTGTACGACATTACGCTCAACCCGCACTACAGTACCCTGGTTGGAATTACACAGGATGAATTGGAGAAGAATTTTGCAGAGGAAATAAGCTCCATGCAGGTCAAAAATCCAGCAATCCTTAAGGACATTAAGAAATGGTATAATGGCTATTCCTGGGATGGAGAAAACACGGTTTATAATCCGTTCTCCCTGCTCGGGTTCATGGGCGCCGGCATTTTTAATAACTTCTGGTACGACACCGGTACGCCGACATTCCTGGTGAAATTGATGCAAAAGAAGAAGGAATACAATTTCAGCGATATTCATCTGAGTGGAACCGCACTGGGAAATTTCGATATAGACAAACCGGATTCTCCCGCCTTATTATTCCAAACAGGTTACCTCACCATAAAGGGATACGATCCTTCAAAAACAAGATATACCCTGGATTATCCGAATCTTGAAGTGGAAGACTCCCTGGTGGAAGCTCTGTTAAGCGCCTATCGCTATTTGTCCCCCGGGCAATCTATAGGAGTCACCGACGATCTAAGTGACGCCCTGGAAAAAGGGGGGGTAGAAAAAGTGATAGAGACATTGAACGCCGTTATCAGCTCGATCCCATATGATCACTGGAAGGCCGATCATGAATCTATTTTCCATATTATCATTCATCTGACCTTTAAAAAAATAGGCGTAGGCGTCGATAGCGAGGTCCATAGCGCCAAAGGGCCTTGTGACGTACTCATCAAAACCGACCGCTTTATTTATGCCATTGAGTTAAAGCTGAATTCCTCCGCACGCCAGGCGCTCGATCAGATCCAAAATAAAGGTTATTTGAAGCCCTTTACTTCTGATCCCCGCAAAAAGATTGCCCTTGGCATCAATTTTTCTTCTGAAACCAGGGAAGTCGCAGAATTTGAAGTGAAAGAATTTCAATAACGTTCAACTAGACTATGCTGATGACATTCGCATAGGTGGTGGCCGGTCGCTTTTCCGGGAAGGTTACCGTGAGGCCTTGGGTCGTGCGGCGGAAGGCCAGGGGTTCGCCGGTTGCGAGCAGCTTGACGTTATGGATCTCGCCGGGCCGGAGGGTGTTGCCTTCGGCGAGGCTGCGGATGGTGACGACGCCATCTTGCGGCCAATCGAAGCAGGTTGCGTACAGGACATCTCCTTTGGTGGCAAACCGCCAGTCCTGCGCCGTGAGGGCCGCGCCTTTTCCTTCGTTGAATCCGGGGCCGGACATTGGCGCGGGGTTGTCGATCGCCGGGCCTTCCCCGAAGCGTTTCCACGGCTGTGTTCCGTAGATGCTTTCGCTGTTGAGCCGCATCCAGTCGCCGATCTCTTCGACGATGGCGCGTTCTTTTTCGTCGATGGTGCCGTCGCCGCGGACGGGAATGTTAAGCATCAGGTTGCCATTTTTACTAATGATATCGACGAGCATTTGCACGACCGTCGCGGCCGTTTTGTAGCCGTTTCTTTCATAGAGCGCGCGGTCGTAGTGCCAGTTGCCGATGCAGGTGTCCGTCTGCCAGGGCAGCGGCTGGATAGCGTTCGCCTGTCCCCGCTCGATATCCCAGACAAGGCATTTACGTTGCGTTTCATCGAGTATTTTTCCGGTGACGACGGCCTGCAGGGAGCCCTTCTCGCGGATGCTCTTATTGTAGACATGCGCAGCGATCCGTAAGCCTACATCGCTCACCGGCCAGAGGGGCAGTTTCGAGTCATCGAAATAGACGAGGTCGGGGTTATAGCGGTCGATAAGCTCGAGGGTCCGTTTGTAGAATTTGTCCGCATAGGCTTTCGAGGGGATGCTTGCGCCGTTGCCCCATTCCCATTGCCGCGAGAGGCCGTCCTTCCAGCTGTCCTCGCTCAATGCATGGTCCTGGGCATAGAGGGCCTGCGGGTCGAGTTTGGACCACCATTTGCCGCGGCCATCGGCGGCGCGGAGCTTGCCGTCATAGGGGACATCTTTATAGGGTCCGGACAGGTCGTGGCGTTGCGCCGTC
>DASYZH010000111.1:0-38778 GCA_035946435.1 Puia sp.
GGACCCGCGATTTTGCCGGCGGCTTTGCAGAGAGTCTCGACCTGGCGGATGAGGTCTATCTGTTGCCCATCTACCCGGCCCGCGAACAACCCATCGCCGGTGTGACGAGCGGGCTGATCGCCGGGAAGATGAAGAAGGCAAAGGTGACGATACTCGACAAGAGCGAGATCCTGAGCACCCTGAAAAAGGAAGACATCGAACTGCTGATCACCGCCGGAGCCGGCGACATCGACACCCTGGTCGAGCCGCTGCGGCAGTGGTTGGAAGGAAAATAAAGATATCGTGACGGGATCCGCCCGACACATGTTGTACCCGTCTGACGGCCCGCTGGACCGTTGGGCGGGTCGCAATACAAAACATGGGCGTGAGCCCAAAGAAAAACAAATGGCCGTAAGGATAAACATAAAGAAAGTAGTAACCGCGATCTTCTGGTGCTTCGCAGGCGCCGGCGGCGTCGTGCTACTCGTGGCGGCCATCCGTTACCGGAATAACAATATCTGCAAAGGATATAAGATCGAGATAACGGGACCCAGGACGATCGACCGGCTGTTCATCGACCGCAAGGGGATCGGCGAGCTCCTCACGACAGCGGGCGCCGGCAAAGGACAAGGCAGGCCGATCCAATCGTTCGACCTCCACCACCTGGAAACGACGCTGAAGAAAAATGTGTGGATCAGGGATGCCCAGCTTTTTTTCGATAACAACGGTATCCTGCAGGTCCGGATCAGCGAGCGGGAACCCGTTGCCCGCATCTTCACCACGAACGGCAACAGCTTCTATATCGATAGCAGCGCGATGGAGCTGCCATTACAGGACAAATATGCGGCGCATCTGCCGGTATTTACCGGCTACCCCGCAGCGAGGATCCAGCCCACGGGCCAGGACAGCGTGCTCACCGCAGGCATCCTGCAACTCGGCTCGTTTATCCACCGCGACAGCTTCTGGACTGCACAGATCGCGCAGATCGATATCACGGCGGAAAAGACCTTCGAGCTGGAACCCGAGATCGGCGACCACCGGATCGCCTTTGGCGACGCCACGGATATCGCTGCCAAATTCCACCGGCTCTTCGTCTTTTACGACCAGGTGCTCAGCAGGGTAGGGATGGATAAATACGAACGCATCGACGTCTCTTATGATGGACAGGTCGTGGGCACGAGAAAAGGAGCCGGGCAAAGCCGTTATGATTCGCTGCAAGGACTCGAGAATATCCGGCAGCTGATCCGCGAGGCACAGCAATTGCAACCCGATACCCTTCGGCATCAGAATGTATTACCATTAGAGAACACACCATAAATTAAAAACAACTAAACAAAATAAACTAAACTATGAATCACGAGCAACCTATTATCGTTGGACTCGATATCGGTACGACAAAGATCGCTGCCATCGCCGGTCGTAAGAACGAGTACGGTAAGTTAGAAATATTAGGGTTCGGCAGGGCCAATTCGAACGGGGTGAAACATGGCCAGGTGTTGAACATCGACGAGACGATCAAGGCCATCCGCATGGCCCTGGACAATTGCTATGCCTCCAATCCCAACCTCGACATCAACGAAGTATACGTGGGCATCGCGGGGCATCATATCAAAAGCCTGCAGACCCGCGGCGATATCGTCCGGCAGAATACCGAGGAGGAGATCACCCGGAAAGAGATCGATCAGCTGGTAGCGGACCAGTACAAGACGTATATCCCTGCCGGCGACCAGATCATCGACGTCATCCCGCAGGAGTTCACCGTCGATAACTTTCAGAATATCCCGAATCCCATTGGGTATGGCGGGGTCAAGGTCGGTGCTAATTTCCATATCATCACGGGTGACAAGAACGCGATCCGGAATATCAACCGGGCGGTTGAAAAAAGCAACCTCCACACCAAGGACCTCGTGCTGCAGCCCCTGGCTTCCGCATCCGCGGTTATGGGCCTTGAAGACCTGGAGGCAGGCGTTGCGATCGTGGACATCGGCGGCGGAACTACAGACCTGGCCGTGTTCTATGAGGGAATCCTCAAACATACCGCGGTGATCCCCTTTGGCGGTGAGAATATCACCAACGACATCAAGACCGGGTTGGGAGTACTCAAGACCCAGGCAGAACAGATGAAGGTGCAGTTCGGTTCTGCGCTATCCAATGAGGCAAAGGCCAATGCCTATATCACTATACCCGGTCTTCGTGGCATGCCCGCCAAAGAGATCAGTGTTAAGAACCTGGCCAATATCATTCAGGCCCGGATGAGCGAGATCATGGATTTCGTGACCTACCATCTCAAACAGGTGGGCCTCGACAACCGTATGCTCAATGGCGGCGTCGTCCTCACGGGAGGGGGCTCCCAGCTGCGTCATTTGATCCAGCTCACCGAATACATCACGGGTCTCAACGCCCGCATCGGTTTCCCCACGGAACATCTTGCCGCCGGCCACATCGAAGAGCTGGCCAAGCCGACCTATTCGACCTGCATCGGACTTATTCTCAAGGGATACAGCGACTACGAACACGACCGCAAGGAGTTCGAGCGTGAATACCGGCGCGTGGAGGTTCCCGATATGTTGCGGAAAGCCGAAGCCCAGCAATCCGTGGCCGAGCCCGAACCCACCGAAGAAACCTTACAGCAGGAGCGGGTCCGTAACCGGAAAGGCGTAAAAGATTTCTGGGGAAAATTCAAAGACGGCATCATCGACCTGTTTAAAGAAGAAGAAGATCAGACACTGTAATATTAAATTTATCTCACATGATCCATTTTGATCTACCGAAAGAGAAATCATCCATCATCAAGGTCATTGGTGTGGGTGGTGGTGGCAGCAATGCAGTAAACCATATGTTCGGCCAGAACATAGAGGGAGTGAATTTCATCATTTGTAACACCGATGCCCAGGCGATAGCGCAAAGCCGCGTACCCAATAAAGTCCAGTTGGGGCCCCACCTGACACAAGGATTGGGCGCCGGCGCCAATCCCGACATTGGCCGGCAAGCTACGGAAGAAAGTCTGGAGGAGATCAAAGGCATCCTCGAAGTCAATACCAAGATGGCCTTTATCACGGCCGGTATGGGCGGCGGTACGGGTACCGGCGGCGCCCCCATCATCTCGAAGATCTGTAAAGACCTGGGAATTTTGACCGTCGGCATCATCACCACCCCCTTCTCCTATGAAGGGAAGAAGCGCCAGCAGCAGGCGGAGGAAGGTATCCGGATGATGAAAGATTATGTCGATACCCTGCTGGTGATCAGCAACGACAAGCTGCGGCATCAGTTCGGCAACCTCAAGATGAAAGAGGCCTTTGCGAAAGCCGATAACGTCCTCGCGACGGCCGCCAAATGCATCACCGACGTGATCAACAGCACCGGTCAGATCAATGTCGACTTCGCCGACGTCTGCACCGTGATGCGCAACGGGGGTGTGGCTATCCTGGGTAACGCCACCGCCAAGGGCGACAGCCGTGCACAGAAGGCCATCGAAGAAGCACTGAATTCTCCGCTGCTCAACGACAACGATATCAGCGGCGCCAAATGGATACTGATCAATATCAACTCCAGTGAGGGTGAACATGAGTTCACCATGGACGAGGTCGATATCATCCAGAATCATCTGCTCAGCCGGGCAGGCGAGCATACCGATGTGATTCTTGGCCTGGGTTACGATAATGCATTAGGTTCGAGTCTTGGTATTACGCTGATCGCTACCGGTTTCGATCATAAAGATCCCTTCAACACCGCCCAAGCAGAAGCGAATCTTACGTCTCCTAAGAAAGAGGAGAAGATCCTGATGACCTTAAGTCCTGCTGTCGAAGAGCATCCTGTCGATAAACGGCCTGTTCTGCCCTCTGTAGAAATTGCAAAAGAATCCCTTACCCCGAAGGAACCGACCCGTGACCCATCTGCCGTATCGTGGTCAAATCACGGGTCGGGCCTTCAACCAAAGCTCGTTGAAAAGACGCCGGTTCACAGCTCCCCGCTGACCCTCTTTTCCATGGAAGAGCCTATCGATGACTCCATCGTTGACGACACGAAAGCCACGCCGGTTACCACGGTCACTGCAGACGACCGGTCTCCGCGCATCGAGTGGGTACTGGCACCCGAACCCCAGCCGCACCCCCTGCCGCAGTTCCAGTCTCAGCCTCAGTCCCAGCCCCAGCCGGCAAAACCACCGGTGGGTCAAACAAAAGATCAGGCGCCTGGCGCCGCCAAACGTTCTCCTGCGTCTGCAGCGTCGGGAGGATACCTTGCAAGGCCATCCAATATCTACGCGGAAGACTCCTGGAACGACAAACACCCGCACCCCTCGGCCGCCGAAGGTTCTCCTGTGGCGAAGCCGGAACACAACTCAACATTCAAGGAGCCAACCCCGAACACCACAGCCCAAGATCCGTCAAAGGAAGACGATGCTTCACCCGATATGACGCTGGTGTTCAGGGAAACGGATTCGACGGCGGATGAGCCTGGGGCCCATCCAACTCACTCGCATTCGGTGCCGAACTCACCCGTAGAGGAGCCTGCCGCGCAGGACGATGCGGATGATCTCAAACGCAGGGCAGCAGAACGGATTAACAAGTTGCGCAACTTGTCGTTCAACGTCAATGCTGCCGATCCGAATAATGAGTTTGAAACTGTGCCGGCCTACATCCGCCGTAATTTGGAACTGTATAACACGATCTCCAACGTCGAGAACTTCTATAGCAATTATGAGGTCAAGACGGATGAGAACAACAACACGGAGATCAGTACGATCAATACCTTCCTCGATGGAAAACGCCCCGACTAACCTGCATGTAGTCGCGAAAAGCGCATACGCGAGAAGCGCGGAGCCGCCGCAGGCGGCTCATACAATAGTTTGTTTTTAGTTGTTTTATTCCCTCCGGCTCTCCGGGGGGATTTTTTTAACTTCGCATCCATGTCAACGATCCTCGTTACCGGCGGCACCGGTCTCATCGGAACAGCACTCACGGCGCTCCTCATAGAAAATGGCCATCGCGTCATCATCCTCAGCCGCCGCGCCAGTGCCGCTAAGGGCGGGCTCGCACCAGGCCAGCCAGGTCCCGGCCACTCCCTGCAGGCCCACCCTGAGCTGGCTCAATGGGACCCTTCCACCGGCACCATCGACGCAGCAGCCATCAGCCAGGCCGATTATATCATCAACCTTGCCGGCGCCGGCGTGGCCGACAAACGCTGGTCCGGAAAAAGGAAAAAGGAGATCGAAGAAAGCCGCGTGGCCAGCTGTGCCACCATTGTAAAAGCCCTGCGCGAACAACCCAATAACGTTCGTGCCGTGATCAGCTCCTCCGCCATCGGCTGGTATGGCCCCGATCCCTCGATCCCCAACCCGCACCCCTTTGAAGAAACCGCCCCCGCCGACGCCGCTTTCCTCGGCGAGACCTGCCGCCGCTGGGAAGACGCGATCTCGCCCGTAGAAGGCCTGGGCAAACGCCTCGTGATCATCCGCACCGGCATCGTGCTCAGCAAAAAAGGTGGCGCATTAAAAGAATTCATGAAACCCGTGCGTATGGGTGTCGCCGCCATCCTCGGCGGCGGCCGCCAGGTGGTGAGCTGGATACACATCGACGATCTCTGCCGCCTTTTCCTGCACGCCATCGGGCAGGAGAGCTGGCATGGGCCCTATAACGGCGTAGCACCGTACCCGGTAGACAACCGTACCCTTATGCTGGCGCTGGCCCGGCGCTTGAAAGGCCGCTATTTCGTCCCCGTGTATATCCCCGCGATCTTTTTAAAATGGGCACTCGGTGAGATGAGCATCGAAGTGCTCAAGAGCACCACGGTGAGCGCAGGCAAGGCGAGGTCGGCAGGTTTTCAATTCCTGTACCCGACGATCGAACCGGCGCTGGATCAGCTCACAGATCAGAAGTCTTAAAACGACGCCGGCTGATCACCAAATAAAGGATCAAATAGACCAACGCCACCACTAAATAGATGGGGATATGATGTTCCCACTGGCTGATCTGATCAGGTGTCGTCAACATTTTCTTCCCATAGGGTTGCGGGATCAGACTATCCGTAACCTCTTCCGGCAGATAATTAGCGGCATCGGAGTGAAGTAAATTGATCGTGATCCCCACGATGATCTGTTCCCCTATCAAATAACCAAGGAACGCGGCCATCGCCAACCCTGCCCGCTTGATCAGTAAGGCCATCAAAAAAGCGATCGTGAAATAGGAGATCGCCTGGATAAAATAAAAGAACACAAACCGGCAACCCGACCAGATAGACACCCCATCCGGCACCTTATTGAGCATCGTTCCAAAGATCAACGTGGTCAAAAAGACGATAACAGTACAAACGATGGACAGCAACAACACTTCGAAAAGTTTCACGGAGACAAACTGTTCCCTGCTCCACCCGTCGATCACATTCTGCCGATGCGTCTTGAATGTGAATTCATTGGTCGTAAGCGTGATCACCAGAATAGCCGGAATAATAAATAGGAACGGGGCGGAATTATAGCTGATCGTCTGCCAGGCATCGGGAAATGCAAAGGGGCTGCCGAGAAAACTTTTCCCATTGGACTTGGGAAACTTATTATTCATCAGACTTATGATCAGGTAACTCCACCCGGGGATGCTCACGATCGTCATCGCCAGCAGGATCCAGAAGGTCCGGTAGCTTTTTACCTTCATCCATTCTATCCGAAGTAAGTGTAACATATGATCGGTTTATTTTTTAGCCGCGCGCTCGTCGGTTAATTCCATGAATTTCGATTCCAAACTGCGTTTCCGTAACTGCAGGTGATTCAAAGTGATGCCCTTTTCAAAACAAATCCGATTCACCTCGCCCGGGTCCATCGGGCCGTTCTCGAAAAAGATCTGCACATGGTCTTCCTGCGCCCGAACCTGCCGCGCTCCCGGCAGACCCGCCAGCAGCTGCTGCAGGGCCGCACTATTTTCGGCCCCGGCGCCGACCTCGATATAATCCTCGTTCGTCAGCACTACATTCACATCTCCGGCCATCAGCAATTCCCCCCGCCGCAGGATAGCCACATGCGTACAAACCTTTTCGACCTCGTCCAGCAGGTGGCTGGCCAGGATGATCGTCTTGCCGCCGCGGGCCAGTTCCCTGATCAGCTCGCGCGTTTCGGCAATGCCCACCGGGTCAAGCCCGTTCGTAGGTTCGTCGAGGACGAGTACGCTGGGGTCGCCAAGCAGGCAGGACGCGATGGCCAGCCGTTGTTTCATCCCTAAAGAATAGGTGCTGAACTTGGAATCCTTTCTTTCGGTGAGCTTCACCATCTCCAGTACCCTTGGGATATCGCCGGCTCCCCTGCCTTTGATGGCAGCGGCGATCCGCAGGTTCTTCTCGCCGGAGAGATAGTGATAGAAATTGGGTGTTTCGAGTAAGGTCCCGATCCGTTGCCGTTGTTTTTCGGATGCCGGCTCGCCAAACCAGGAGTAGCTGCCCCCGCTGGCTTTGAGCACATCCATAACGATACCCAGCATGGTAGTCTTGCCGCTGCCGTTAGGGCCCAGTATGCCGAACACGGATGCCGGCGGCACTTCGAAGGACACGTTGTTCAACGCCCGGATGCGGCCGTAGAATTTAGTGATAGAGGTTATAGATAAGATGTTCATAGCAGCTCCGCTAACGTCTGACCTGACAGTCGGACGGCCTACCCGGCCGTCAGATGCTTCTCATGAAAGAACGACGAGAACTCACCCAGCACGGCGGTGCGTCGCCCGTTGAACGCCAGCCGGGACAACCGCAGCCCCGCAATATCACTGTCCAGCACCTTCCGTTTGAAAGGGTTCAACGTCCCGCCCGGCCCTCCGGCGGGTGCTGCGGGGTCGTATTGATATTCCGGATCACACAATGTCCCGCGCGGATACATGATGCCCGGCTGCCCCTTGCCCCGGATATCCAGATCTTTTGGATGATCCAGCCCCAACGTATGTCCATATTCATGCGCAGCCGTGGTCGAATGATCCAGCACGTTTCCCAGCTTGAAATAGCCCGTGTTGCACCCCAGCCCATCGACCGAAGAGATATCGTGCTGCGAGTATTCTTCGATGCGGAAAAAATTCAGCCGCGGGTTCGTATTGTGCCAAACGGCGGCAGGCTGCAGATCGGGTTTGTGATGTCCTTCGATGTCGAACCGCACCTGGTACCAATCTCCCCTGATCCTGACGCGGGCTGCGGGAGCATTCCAGGCCGCGCTGATATCATCGGCGATCTGCAAGGCCAAACCCGCATCCGCCGCACCCCCGTAGAAATACAAGATACTCCGGATGATCAATTCGTTTGCAGAGGTATGTAATTCAGCTTCACCCATGCACTAAAATACAAATTCTTGATTGCCCGGCGATCAATTCCGTACCGGCTTTCCACCCTTCAACACGCTTTGCAACCTTTCCAGCGTTTTCTTTTCACCACAAAGGCTCAGAAAAGCCTCCCGTTCCAGGTCGAGGATATACTGCTCGCTCACCAGCGCCGGCTCGCTCAGATCACCGCCGCACATGACGAACGCCAGCTTTTTGGCGACGACCACATCATGATCGGTGGCATAATTGCCGCGCCACATTTGATGGATGCCGGAATATAGCATCCCGAGTGCACTACGGCCCAGGACTTTGATGTCGTTGCGGGGCACTGGCATCGTATATCCGTCGTCAAACAGCTCGATCACGGCACTCTTGGCCTCCGCGATCCGCCGCCCCTGGTTGATGCTGACGATATCCCGGTCCTTTTTCAGTATCCCCAGCCCAAACGCTTCGTATGCCGAAGTGGCGACCTTAGCCGTTGCGATGGTAAAGAAGCGGTCTTTCAGCGGGATGGTATCCGGCTCGCCTTCGTGCACCTCATCAGCGGCCCGCAGCGTGAACTCCTTGGTGCCACCGCCGCCGGGGATCAGTCCAACACCCAGCTCCACCAGACCGATATATGTTTCGGCGGCCGGGATCACCCGGTCGGCATGCAGACTTAATTCGCAGGCTCCGCCTAAGGTCAGCCCATGCGGAGCGACGACCACCGGAACCGCGGAATAACGTGCCCGCATCATCGTCTGCTGAAATTGCCGTACCGCCATATCCAGCTCGTCATAATCCTGCTCCACCGCCAGCATAAAGATCAGGCCTACATTGGCACCGGCGGAGAAATTCGTCCCATCTCCCGCGATCACCACCCCCTTGTATTTTTCTTCGGCGAGGGCGATCGATCTTTGAATGCCTTCCAGCACCTCGCCGCCGATAGTGCCCATCTTGGTGCTCCATTCCAGCCCCAAAACCTCATCACCCAAATGATAACACCGGCACGCGCTGTTCTTCCACACTGTGTGCTCTTCGAAATTCTTCATCACCAGGAAGGCGCTGCCACCCGGCATCGGCACGTACTTCCGGCCGGCAATATCATAGTACCAGCGCTTACCCGCCTCCGTTTTATAAAAGCTCTTAATGCCCGCGTTCAACATCTCCCCGACCCACGGCGCTACAGCATAGCCTGCCTCCTTCATTTTTTTGACCGTAGCCTCGACCCCCAAAACATCCCAGCTTTCAAAGGCTCCGATCTCCCAGCCGAAACCGGCCATCATCGCGTCGTCTACCCTGTAAAGCTCATCGGAGATCTCGGGGATGCGATGCGAGATATAAGCGAAGAGCATATAGTTGAGCTTCCGCAGGAACTCAGCGCCCTTGTCCGTCCCTTGCGCCAGCATCTTCAGCCGCGTCCGAAGATCGTCCACCACCTTAGCCGCCTCCACCGAAGCGAATTTGGGTTTCTGCCTCGGTCCATATTCCATGGACTTTAGATTCAGGGTCAGGATCTCTTTTTCCCCGCCCGCGCCCTTGGTCTTCTTAAAGAAACCCTGTCCCGTTTTATCCCCCAGCCAGTTGCTCGCGACAATCTTGTCCAGCCATCCGGGGATTTGGAAGACATCCCGCTGCTCGTCGCCCGGACAGTTCTGTTCGACGCCCTTGGCTACCTTCACGAGCGTGTCGATACCCACGACGTCCGCCGTTCGGAAGGTTGCCGATTTCGGCCGGCCGATCAGCGGGCCTGTCAATGCATCCACGTCGTCAATAGTGAGCCCCAGCTCGTCGACCAGCTTGAATATCGCCATGATGCCATATACGCCGATCCGATTGGCAATAAATGCCGGAGTGTCTTTGCAAAGTACCGTAGTCTTGCCTAAATGAAGATCTCCATACTGCATCAGAAAGTCCACGACGGCTGTAGACGTATGCGGCGTGGGGATGATCTCGAGCAAACGCAGATAACGCGGCGGGTTGAAAAAGTGGGTCCCGCAGAAATTTTCTTTGAAATCCTCGCTCCGGCCTTCCGTCATCAAATGGATCGGTATGCCACTGGTATTCGACGTGATGAGCGTCCCCGGCTTCCGGTATTTCTCCACTTCGGCAAAGACCTGCTGCTTGATATCCAGGCGCTCGACGACGACCTCTATGACCCAGTCAGCCCCCGCGATATCCTTCATATTATCGGTAAAATTTCCGGTCTTGATCCGCTCCACCACCTCTTTGGTATATACCGGTGAAGGGTTGGATTTGATGGCGGTGGCCAGCGCTTCATTCACGATCCTGTTGCGCACCGCCGGATGCTCGAGTGTGAGCTTCCTGGCCTTTTCGGCTTCGTTGAGCGCTGTAGGCGCAATGTCGAGCAACAACGTCTGCACCCCTACTCCCGCAAAATGACACGCAATCCTGGAACCCATTACACCACTACCCAAAACGGCTACTTTCTTGATGATACGGTTCATATAATAAATTAGTTAGTTAAACAACTATTTGTATCGAAGGTAATAAAAAAATCGGTGGTCCGCAAAAAATGAAGGCCGGGGGAACACCCGGCCTTCTTGCAGATTATATAAAGATATTAGAGGATCTTGCTCAGCTTGTCGATCTCGTAGTTGTCGGCCTTGCTCACCAGCTCGTATTTTGCACTGAGCTGTGCACGCATCAGTTCCCGGGGATGGCTGTCTCCGGTGAGATAGCTTACGGTGAGATATACCCCTTTTTCGATGATCAGCTTATTATTGCAGATGTCCTGCATGATCAGCTTATCCTGGTTCTCGATATTGGCCGGGACCTGGTATTTGGCGCGGATGGAGTTGAACAGGATGTCGTTGGTGCTTTCCGTAAATGTCAGGAAGCTCAGCTGCGAATAGTAGAAAAAGCCCTCGATGAAATGGAACTGGATCAGCACCTTTTGTTTGAGGAGCTTGGTGCGGTAGAAAAGGATCTTATGGTCCTTGAAATCGTTGATATCTTTAACCTGGAACGAGGGCATGCCTATTTTCCATACCACACGGCGAGGGGACGACCCGAACTGGATATCCTGCGGCGCGATCAGTGATTTTATCAAAGTGGGCTCATAATGCTCTTGCGAAAGCATCTGATGAGCGAAATCCAGGTAATATTGATTGATGAAACTCCTGTAAAAACTCTCTCTCTCCTGGTAGAATGAACTATACCGGTTGTATGGCAGGATCCGGTATTGAAGGGTCTGTTTCATAGCACAAGTGGGTTCTATTTAGGTAATTACACTAGGACGCGTGTATAACGCCATAGTATGTTGATAAGTATGTGATTAATGAAAAATAAGTGTTAGCACCTATAAATTGATCGTAAATTACCCGACACTTGCTATTTTTCTATAATACATTGGACCAGAATCACGTTTAACGACCTGCCGGCGCATCTCCCGCGGATAATCAGGGTGTCTCCGCGTCTGATCTCGGGAGGGGTTGGCGAATACAGGCTGTCCAGGATGCAGTCGACGGCGGTACGACCAGGATAACGTCCATCCAGGGTGACAACGTACTGGCCGGACTCATTTTTGTGTAGCCGGTTGAGGACTCCCCTTATCGAAAGCTTTTTATAGAGATAGAGGCTATCCGCATGCCCCTCGCTATTGTCGTAGGCGTCGGTGAGCGCTGGGGCGGAAAGGACCACATCGGGCGGGCTCATGGGTTGCCGGACAAGAAGATGGTATAAAAGACCGCAGATCGATAGTCCCGTAATCAATCCCAGGAGCAGAAAAAGCGCGTATTTTGTGCGACGGTTCATGTGACAAAACCGTACATACGGAAAAAACGCTCTAAGAGATTCCTCTTAGAGCGTTCGTCCAGGGCGCGCAAAGCGCTCCCGCGCGCATCCGGCTTAGCTTACTCCCGATCCGGGTGCGATCTTATCTTCAGGGTTGATAAAGTGCAGTTTACCGCTGCCGTCTTCCGCCATGAGGATCATACCATTGCTTTCGATCCCGCGCATCTTTCTCGGCGCAAGATTGGCTACCACGACCACCTGGCGGCCTACGATGGCCAAAGGCTCGAAATGCTGGGCGATGCCGGAAACGATGGTGCGTTGCTCGGTGCCCAGGTCGACCAGCAGTTTCAACAGTTTATCCGCCTTTTCGACCTTTTCGGCGTTTATTATGGTACCGACCCGAAGGTCCAGTTTGGCAAAATCGTCGTATACTATAGTGGACTTGGCAGGGACCGCCTCCTTTTCCCTGGCCGGAGCCGGTGTAGCCGCCTTCGCGGAACCAGCAGCCCCGGCGGTATTGCCGGCCGCATCCGTTCCCGCCGCTTCATCCGCCGCCAGTTTTTTGGCGGCGGCCGCCTGCAGCTTCGCGATCTGAGCCTTTACCTCCTCGTCCTCGATCTTCCGGAACAGCAGTTCCGGCGCCCGCAGGCTATAGCCTACGCTGAGCAGGTTCGGCTTGCCGGCATTCTCCCAGTCCAGCATCTTCTCGACCACCTTCATCATGTGTAACATCTTCCGTGCGGTAAATGGCAAAAAGGGATTGATGAGGATCGCCAGATTGGCCGTCACCTGCAAACACACATGCAGCGAGTTGTCGATGAGCTGCTGGTTCTCGGGGTGCTCCGCCAGGGTCCGCGCCACGATCCAGGGCTCTTTCTTCTGCATATACTTGTTGGCCAGGTCGGATAACATCATCACCTCGAACTGGGCATCCCGGAACCGGTAGCCCTCCAGGAGTTCCTCCACCTTTTTTTTCGTCTCCAGGATGGCGGCCATCATTCCGCGGTCCGTGTCGTCCACCTTTGCGGCATGCAGCGGGGGGACCTTCCCGTTACATAATTTATGCATCAGGACAAAGGTGCGGTTGACAAAATTGCCCAGCTTGGCTACAAGCTCGCTGTTGTTGGCGTCCTGGAAACCCTTCCAGGTAAAATCGGCGTCCTTGGTCTCCGGCGCAATGGTCGTGAGATAATACCGCAGGCTGTCAACCAGCTGCGACCCTCCATTGTCCTTTTTGACGAAATCATCGATATAGTCTTGCATCTCGATGCTCCACCCGCGGGAGGTGCTCATTTTGTCGCCTTCGAGGTTCAGGAATTCGTTGGCGGGAACGTTATCGGGAAGGATGTTCCCATGCAGCTTGAGCATGATGGGGAAGATGAGACAATGGAATACGATATTGTCCTTGCCGATGAAATGCACCAGCCTGGTGTCTTTGTCATACCAATAAGGCTTCCAGTCCTTACCCGTGTCGAGCCCCCACTGCCGCGTGGCGCTCACATAGCCTATGGGCGCGTCGAACCATACATACAAGACCTTTCCTTCTGCATCCGGCAGCGGCACTTTTACACCCCAGTCCAGATCCCGCGTCACGGCCCGTGGCTGCAACCCGCCGTCGATCCAGCTTTTGCACTGACCCACGACGCTGGCGCGCCAGTCGTTCCTATGCTCACCCAGGATCCAGTCCCGCAAAAAAGCTTCATGGCGGTCCAGCGGCAGGTACCAATGTTTCGTAGTGCGCTTCACCGGCGGCGCACCGCTCAATGTACTATGGGGGTTGATCAGTATTTCCGGGCTCAGGGAGGAACCACAGTTTTCACATTGATCTCCATAAGCTCTCGGATTCCCGCAAACCGGGCACGTCCCTACGATGAACCGGTCCGCCAGAAAGGTCTTGGCCTCTTCATCGTAATATTGTTCGCTTTCCTTTTCGATGAGCTCCCCGCGATCATAGAGATAGGTGAACCATTCCCGCGAGGTCTCATGATGGATCGGTTCGCTGGTCCGGTGGTAGATATCGAAGGAGATGCCCAGGTCGGCGAAATTCTGCTTGATCAGCTCATGGTATTTGTCGATGATCGCTCTCGGCGTCGTGCCTTCCTTCATCGCCTGGATGGGAATGGCCGTGCCATGTTCGTCGCTACCACAAATAAAAGCCACATCTCTTTTCTGCGCCCGCAGGTATCTGACATAAATATCGGCGGGCAAATAGGCCCCCGCCAAATGACCGATATGTTTCAGGCCATTGGCATACGGCAGTGCCGCCGTGATCAGGTATCTTTTCGGTTGATTCGTCATACGTAGGCGCAAAGTTACACCCTTTCGGCCACTCGGAAGCGGCTGCGAGCTCACTCCTGTAAGTTGAATTGGATGGACGCGTTCGTCTTATAGTCGGTGGAAAGGAAGAGATTATACGTCTTGCCATGCACAGTGACCACCATCAGCGCCGTATTGGGGGGCAGCCGGCCCAGGTTTTCGGCTACCAGGAGCAGGGTGTTCACCGGCCGGCTTTTGTCGATAGGCACCAATATCACTTTTGGCTGCACATCCAGCAACACATGCTGCACCAGCAACGCGTTATTGACAAAAAGGCTCACGGAATCCCCGTCGATCTCGCCATTGTCGTAAAGCTCGATCCGCGCGGTGTCTGTACCGGTCACGGGAATACGCGCCACCACGGGTGATTCGCGGCCCTGCAGTATCGGATATCGTTTGACGTCGGGCGTGTCGCTTTTATGTACGGGTGGCTTGATCACCGGCAACGGGATGAACGGCGGCGCTTTTTTCTCCAGCCGGATCGTGAGATCGAAATGCCCCGTAAACTCGTCACCCATATGCCACTCGCCCTCCAGCCGGTCCCGGCGTCCCGGCGTGCGGTAATAGGTTAAGGTATAGAACCCGCCCGGCGGCCCCCCCAAGGCAACGCCATTGGTCGTAACTCCGCTGTCCCAACGGATGGTCAGTGTCGAATCATGGCCAAAGAACCGCCCGCGGATGATAATATGCCGGATCGTCCGTGTTGAGGGAGTATACCAGTGTAGCACCCCTGCAATAGAGGAGTCTGTTTCGGTGATCGACAGGACCAGCTTGTGATTTTGCCCTTCCGCCATGGCGGCACCCGTCCATTGGCCGGTAAGATCCTGTCCCTTCACTTCATAGCCTAACCCCAATAACACACACAGGATTACCAAAAAAGACCGCATAATGATGAAAATAGTAATTTTAAGGCGCAACAATATTACTTCAATTGTTAAGATGAACCGAAAAAACTTTCTATCGTCCCTGTGTACCATCGGCATCGCAGGACCCGTACTCGCAACGCCCGACCCCGCCAGGACCCGTATGACGACGCCTTCTGCTGCCACGGACCCGCTTCCCTTGCTGGTCCCGCCTTTTCTTCAATACGGTGATACCATCGGCATCACATGTCCCGCCGGCGACATCACCGCCAAAGACATTCAACCCGCGGTGGACCTCATTGAAAGCTGGGGCTTTCGCACCAGGATCGGCGACACCGTGGGTAAAAAAGATTTTATTTTCGGCGGCACCGACGCGGAGCGGGCGGCCGACTTCCAGCAGATGCTGCGCGATCCTGAACTATCCGCCATCCTCTGCGCCCGCGGCGGTTATGGTGCCGTTCACATCGTCGACTCGCTGGATTTCTCGCCCCTGAAGGTCAAGCCCAAATGGATCATCGGCTTCAGCGATATCACCGTCTTCCTGTGTCATCTGCATACCAATCTCAACCTCGCCTCCATTCATTCCAAGATGTGCAACAGCTTTCCCGATGACTGGTCCAAAGCGGAACCGGTGCAGGCAGATGCCATCCTTTCCATCCGCCAGGCGCTCACGGGCGGAAAAATGGAATACAGCGTACCGCTACATCCGCAAAATCGTGCCGGATATGCGCAGGGTCCACTCGTAGGCGGCAACCTCAAGACTATCGAGAGCCTCGCCGCAACCCGCTCGGACATCGATACCGCGGGCAAGATCCTGTTCGTGGAAGACACGGGCGAATATCTCTACAGCATCGACCGGATGTTCTGGCACCTGCAACGCACAGGCAAGCTCGACCGGCTCGCGGGTCTCGTCGTCGGCGGTTTTAAAGTCAAGCCGGATGACCCCGGCGAAGAATATGGCCACTCCGTGTACGACATCGTCACCGAACGGGTGAAACCCTACTCGTTCCCCGTGTGCTTCGACTTCCCCGTGGGCCACCAGAGAAATAATTTTGCCCTTCGCTATGGCATCACCCATACCTTCGAGGTAAAACCCGATTCCGTTCAATTCTATTCCGCATGATCGTTCCTCCATTTCTACAACCCGGCGCCACCATCGCCATCGTGTGCCCTTCCGGGTTCATGGCCCGCGAAAAAGCCCAGACCTGTATCGATACCCTGCAGCAGTGGGGCTATCATGTCCGCATCGGCGCCACCCTCGACAGTACTTCTGAAAATTATTTCTCGGGCACCGATGACGAGCGACTTGCCGATCTGCAGCACGCCATCGACGACCCCACAGTCAGCGCAATCCTCTGTGGCCGCGGCGGCTATGGCCTGAGCCGCATCATCGACGCGATCGATTTTACATCCTTCCGCAAAAACCCCAAATGGCTCATCGGCTACAGCGATGTCACCGTATTGCATGCGCATGTCTTCACCCGATACGATACCGCTTGCCTGCATTCGCCCATGGCCGGCGCTTTCAACGACGGCGGCGCGTTAACGGAAAGCATCCTCTCGCTTCGCCGTACACTCGCCGGCGAACCAGCCGCGTATACCTGCGCTATCCATGATTTCAACCGCCGTGGCAAGGCTACGGCACCGCTGGTGGGGGGCAACCTGAGCATATTGGCGCACCTGGTGGGCAGCCCATCCGACATAGACACGAAAGGCAAGCTGCTCTTCCTCGAGGACGTGGGCGAATATCTCTACAACCTGGACCGGATGCTGCGGCAACTGAAACGCAGCGGAAAATTAGCGCATCTTGCCGGCCTCATCGTCGGCGGCTTCACCGAGCTCAAGGATACAACACGACCCTTTGGTGCTACGGCCGAAACCATTGTCCGCGATGTCGTAAGCGAATATGACTATCCCGTGTGTTTCGGGTTCCCGGTGAGCCATAGCCAGGACAATGTCGCGCTGAAAATGGGCGTGACCCATACGCTTATCGTCGGCGACGAACCTACATTGCTTGTAGAATAAACGCCGCGCGACTATGGCGTCACCACCTCGTAGGCATCCTGCCCATCCTCCGATATCGGCGCATAATAGACATTGTTATAGACCAGCAGATCCTGCCCGTTGATCTCCTGCTCGACCGCCCCTACGGGCAGCTGCGTGATCACAGCACCCGCAGGAGCCTGTACGACCTCGTATCCCTGGTCGGTGGCGACATAGAAGGCGCCGCCGAAATAATAAAAGGTGTCATTGCCCACCATCGTGGTCTCATAACCATCCGGCAAGGCACCGACGATTGCTCCTATGGGCGCGGGAACGACGCTATAACCGTCATTGCTGGGCAGATAATAGCAGCCGTCGTCATACCAATACCGCTGGTTGTTGAAGTTGAACCAGATGGCATCGGATGCCAGCGCACCGAGGAAGAACCCCACCGGGTGCCAGTGCGGTCCCCAGTAATAAGGCCGGTAAGGGTGATAGTAGTAGGGATGGACACCGCGATAGGCGCCGGTATGATAGACATTCGTCTCGCCACGGTAGCCGATATTCGCGTGCACATTCACGTTTACATTTTCATGCACGTTCACATTTTCACGCACCGCGGGCGCAGGCCGGCCATAGTCATGGTTGCCGAAATTACGGGCTCCACCATTGATGGTGGCATGCTCCACTTCGGGCCGTGACACTTCCGGCCGTGACATTTCGGGCCGGGGCGCTTCGGGACGCGACATTTCCGGTCTGGGGGCAGGAGCCGTCATCCGCGGCGCCGGCGCTGCGGGCCGGGGCGCAGGCGCAGCCGGACGGAAGGAAGGGGCCGGAGCGGGATGAAAACCGCCGCCACCGCCACCGCCATGACTAAAACGTTGCGCCATACTCTCCCCGGGACAGGCGGCAAAGGCCAACCCTATCACAGCGGAGAAAATTAAACTTTTATGGTTGATGTATTTTTTCATAAATCAAGAATTAGGGTAAACAATTATTTTTTATGAGTCATCGCGAGCGGCATCAGCTTTATCCGCTGCGCCTTGTGCGGGATCGTAAACGAGAATAGCGCATCCGGCAAATTGGGATTCACCTGCCAGTCCGATAGCACGGCTTCGTACTGGGGATCCATCTCCTGGCTGGTATACACGATGACCATCTTCAGGGGTAGGCTATAGGCGTCATCGGAGATCCAGAACTGAAAGGTCTTATCCGCCGCTTTTCCCGCAATATGATAACATTCCTTGCCGTCGACCTTGGTGAGTCCGAGATAGACCAGCTCCCGCGAATCGGCGAGGATATCGTCTACGAACGAAGGATAAAGGAAATCCGCGGCAGGGAATTCGATGCCGTAAAGCTTGCTTACGGTATCGATCATCTCCACCAGCGACATGGGCACGTCGATCTGCCCATATTGGTTCTTGTCCAGGGAATAATAGCTTAGCTTGTTGCCGTCAAAATAATAATCGCGGCTACCGCGGTCGCCATCGGATTTGACCAGCAGCTTGTCCGGGCCATGAAGGAACAATTGCTGCTCGTCGGAGTGCTTGATCAAACCCAAGCTCTTGCTGGTAACGTCATAATTGCTCTTGATCGTCACGCTGCAGGAGTTGAGATCGCCGATCACCGCGCTCATCTTGTCCAGGATGGCCACGGCTACCGTATCGATCCTGCGGATCTGGGGCTGGGTCTTCGTCTGGGCGGATATCCCGCCGGCAAAGAGCAGCGCTAAAACAAAAAAAGATAACGTTTTAGACATAATTCATCAATTTTGGATTTTACAGTGCAAGATTTATAAAAACAGACTGATCTCACATATTAAAGTTAGTTATCGCAACGTTAAGAATAAGAAATACGTCTTTTTATGAAAAAATATCCGCTGTTTTTCCTTATCCTGTGTGTTGTAGCCGTTTGGTCCTGCCATAAGAGCAATTCGTCCAAAAATCCTATGGATTCCGGCTATTATGTGTCTTCCGCCGTCTCCGTTTCCGCCGGAGCCCGGATCGTGGATTCCTTCGACTACGATAGCGCTCATCGCGTCACCCAATTTATTCAAACCAGGTATGATACCACCACCGGCACGGCCATTACAGCGATCGCCTCGGCCCAGTTCACCCTGCCCGCCGGCACCAACCCGCCCACGGGTTACGCTTACACGATCAGCGGAAATACGGTGATCCACACGCTAAGCTACGATAACCAGGGCCGGATCATCAAAGATACCTGCCCCACCACCGGGTTTGTGTCCTATTATTCCTATCCAAATGGGAACATAGCCGCGACGATCCTTTTCACCGGTACCGCCCAGAACAACCAGATCGACACCATCTATTTGAACAGCGGAAATGCCACCACCATCAATACCTGGGCACCAAACAATGCCGGGACCGCCGACTCGCTCCAGGGATCGCTGAAATTCGGTTATAGCAGCATCGCCAACCCGATGTACCACGCATCCATAACAAGCAGTATCGGCCCCTTGCTCTATACCCTTGCCGTACAAGGTCTGGGCGGCGGTATGGACCCGATATCCCAGAAGGCCCCGAGCTCGTTTTCGGGCACTATCGACGGGCTTCCTCCCGGGCTCACCCTCAACTTTAAGCAGACGACGGATAGCAAAGGCCGGTTATCGACACTCTTTGCCGGCGTCGTGGGTTTCGGCAGCGAGACTATTTATTTCAATTATTATTGATCGGCCTCGGGCCGACGCGTCACGAATGAAGGTTGGATTGATTAATTTTGTCGTCTCATAGAATAAATCTATTAGATGACTTTTGTTCAATTGGAATATATCGTTGCCGTGGACACCTACCGGCATTTCGCCACGGCCGCCGGACATTGCTTCGTCACGCAGCCGACGCTAAGCATGCAGGTACAGAAGCTCGAAGAAGAATTAGGATTGAAGATATTCGACAGAAGCAAGCAACCCGTAATTCCCACGGAGGCCGGCCGCGAGATCATCGGGCAGGCGCGTAAGATCCTCGCCGAAAAACAGGTCATCGGCGAGATCGTGCAGGAAAAGAAAGGTGTCCTTACCGGCGAGCTGCGCATCGGCATCATCCCGACCCTGGCACCCTATCTGTTGCCCCTTTTTGTCCAGGACTTTTCAGCCAAATATCCCCAGATCAAGCTGGTGGTGAATGAACTTACCACGGAGTTGCTGGTAGGCCGGCTTCGCGAGGGCCGGATCGATGTCGGCATCCTCGTAACCCCCCTCCAGGAGAACGGCATCCGGGAACAAGTGCTTTTCTATGAAGAGCTGCTGGTCTATGTCTCCCGGAAGAACGCTGCCTGGAAAAAGACCTATATGCTGGCCCAGGACATCGACCCGGGCAAGCTCTGGCTGCTCGAAGAGGGGCATTGCTTCCGCTCACAGATCGTCCGGCTGTGCGAGCTCCGGAAAGCCAGCAAGGAAGGCAGCCATTTCGACTACGAAGCCGGCAGCCTCGAGACCCTTCGCCGCATGGTGGAGCTCAACGACGGCATCACCATCCTGCCTGAACTGGCCGCCCGGGACCTTAGCGCCAAACAGCGGCAGCTGATCCGCCATTTTAAACGCCCTGCCCCCATGCGCGAGGTCAGCCTGGTCACCCACCGCGATTTCGTGAAACAACGGCTGGTCCAGGCCCTCCACAAGGAGATCCTGCTCTCGATACCCGAGAAGACCCGGCAGAATAAAAACCATAATGTGGTTCCGATATAGGCCGTAAATTGCAGCCGATATGGCGATCAAAAAGATATTACTCAGGGTCTTAGGAGAGCAGCGTTACCTGAGATTCATGTCCTCTACCTATCAGCGGCTCTTCCGCGCCGGCCTGCTGGGAGCGGCATCCCAGGACGTCTATTTCCTCAAAAAGCTTATCCGCCCCGGCGACTATTGCGCGGATATCGGCGCCCACCTGGGCTATTTTACCTTGAATTTGAGCCGGCTGGTTGGGCCCACCGGTAAGGTGATCGCCATCGAACCCATGCCTCCCTTTCATGCGACCCTGCATGAACAGCTGCAGCGCCGCCATGCCGAAAACGTAACTTTATACCAGGTAGCGCTGGGCGGGGACAGCGACTACGTCGAAATGGGCATTCCGGACACTTCGGGCTCCAAGCATTTTGCGATGGCCCGGGTGATCGACGCCAATCCCCATCTTCATTTCAGCGGCTCACAACGGATAAAGAACGAAAAGGCCGACCGCCTCTTCGCCGATCTGCCGCGGCTCGATTATGTCAAATGCGATGTCGAAGGTTTGGAATACCAGGTCTTTGCCTCGATGACCGCCACCCTGCAAAAACATCATCCGGTGCTGCTTTGCGAGTTCTTCGACCGCGAGATGCGCATCCGCTTTTACGAGCTTGTCGAACCCTTTGGCTACCGGCCGTTTGCCCTGGAGAACGGGAGGCTGGTGCCTATCGATATCCATGCCCAGGGGCAGATCGTCGCCCAGAACGATTATTTTGTCCCGCGGGAACACCTGGACCGGCTTAAACCGCTCGTCAAAGCCTGATCGCGGAGTCGCCCCGGATAACCGTCACCGGAGCTGTTACCTTCTCCAGGTATTCATGCAGGGGCAGATGATAATGTAAGAACCTGCCGCCCACCGGGTACAGGAACAGATACCGCCGGAATACCGAAGTCATGCTGTAATATGGCCGTTCGAGGATCAGCCGCCGGCAGTCCCGGATAGATGCGAGCTGCCCCGCAATGCCCGTCCCAAACCCCTGCCCATAAAGCACGATCTGTAACGGCTTCCACCGGCTGCGGGCTAATTTATAGAACACCAGCGCCAGATCATAGAGCCGCTGCTCATCCATGGGACCCGTGCTCTTACCGAAACCAGGATAGTCCATCATCCAGAGTTCGTATCCCTGATCCGTGATGGACTTGCTCATCGCGGCATAATCGCCGATATTTCCACGTCCGTCGTGAAAAAAGAGCACCACGCCGGGTGCTACACTATCCGTAGGCCGGTCCGTCGCCTTGAACTCGACGACATTCACATTGGTCTCCTGGTCATAGTTCAGGTTGAGCTCGGTAAAAGGCTGGGTGAACGCATAACGCTTATCCGCCTCCAGCTTCGTGGGATGAAGGATGAACCGGTCCTGCAGATAGTACACGGCAATGCCGATGCTGCAATAGACGAGGATCACCAATTTGGTCCAGCGAAAGATTATTTTCCTCATTCGACTTCGATACGTTGTAGATTGAAGTTAGGCACCGGTGAGATGATCAGCGGGAATTTTTCGATGGTCACATTGGAAGGATCGAGCCCGAAACCCCGCTCCTCGCTCAGGCTGAGCTCTTTCAAATAGAAATACATCTTCATGATCATCCGCTCGAAGAACGGCAGATCGTTGTCCTGGCTCAGGTATTTCTCCATGACGATGAACTGGAAATCACCTACCACGTTGTTGCGTTCCAGCGATTCATACCGGCTGGTGATATTCACCTCGCGGTTGTTCACCAGGTCTTCGACGACTTTTCTAAACATCAGGTTGATCTTGGGCTCGATGCGGAAGCCCAGCCGGAACTCCACCCGGATGATATCGTTGGGGATGATGTGTTCCACCGAATATTCGGCGGTATACGGATCGTCCAGGGTGTCCACGTGCACGAACCAGTAGATATCCGCCCGTTTGGGTTTTTTGTTGAGGATGGAATAGATGATCTTATGTTCGATCTCTTTGGGGTTGTTGGCGCTGGTCATATAAACCAGGTGGGTAGCCGTTTTGGGCACCGTCCTATCGTTGCTCAGCTCCTGGATCTGCGGAATATAATGCTCCATCCGCACGAATTCGACATACCGGTTCTTGATCTTGCGGGCACGGAACCAAACGAACATCACGGCAAACAGCCCGCCACCCATGATGAGCGTCACGAAACCCCCATGCTGGAATTTTTGCAGGTTGGCAAAGAGAAAGCTCAGCTCGATGGTCAGATAAACGATGAGGTACAGATAGATCAACGGCGACCTGGTCCGCCGGGAGATCATATAGTTGGCGAAAAGGATCGAGGTGGCCAGCATACACAAGGTAATGGCGAGCCCATAGGCCGCTCCCATGTGCTCGGAATTGCGGAAATACAGCGTGATGCCGGTACAGCCGATAAAAAGCAGGAGATTAATTGCCGGGATATACGACTGCCCGCGTTCTTCCGTGGGATAGCTGATCCGCAGCTTGGGCCATAGATTGAGCCGCATGCTCTCGCTGATCAGGGTGTACGACCCCGAGATCAGGGCCTGGCTGGCGATGATCGCCGCCGCCGTGGCGATGATGATCCCCGGGATCACGAACCATGTAGGCATGAGACTGTAAAACGGGTTGCCGACGGTGGTGTCGAAGACCCTGCCATTGTATTGATGCAGCAGGAAGGCGCCCTGACCCAGATAGTTCAGGATCAGGCAGGCCTTGACGTAGATCCACGAGAAACGAATATTGCCCCGGCCGCAATGCCCCAGATCGCTGTACAAGGCCTCCGCCCCGGTGGTACAAAGGAATACGGCGCCCAGGATCCAGAAGCCTTTTGGGTAGGTGGTCAGCAGCTCGATGGCATAATGCGGGCTCAGCGCCTTGAAGATGCCCCAGTCGTCGATGAAGTGGCTGCAGCCCAGTACAGCTAACATGGAAAACCAGATGAACATGATGGGACCGAATAGCTTGCCGATCGATTCCGTCCCGAATTGTTGCAAAAAGAACAGGATCACCAGGATGCCGATAACCAGGTAGACGATAGTGCTCTGGTCGATATACCGAAAGGCGGGCATCTGTCGCAGTCCTTCGATGGCCGAAGTCACGGATATGGGCGGGGTGATCATCCCGTCCGCCAGGAGTGCCGCTCCGCCGAGCATGGCCGGAAAGACCAGCCAGCGACGCTGCCGTCGGACCAGGGCATAAAGGGAAAAGATGCCCCCTTCTCCTTTATTATCAGCCTTTAAGGTTAGCCAAACGTATTTAACGGTAGTCTGTAGCGTCAGGGTCCAAATGATACAGGATAGCGATCCCAGGATCAATTCTCCTTGGATTACTCTCCCCTGAATGATGGCATTCAGAACGTAGAGGGGAGATGTTCCGATATCGCCATATATGATTCCTAAAGCTATAACTAAGGTAGCAAAGCTTACTCTGTTGATCTGTTTACTCACGATGACCGCAAATTTACAGGTTTTCGGCAACCTCCTTGTTAAAAAGCCCGTAGGAAGGACGGGCGGGTATAGCCGCCCAAAAACTTTTCCTATCTTAGATGACGAACCATCAAACGCAGTGAAAACGATGTATAGAATCCTGTCCTGCCTGCTACTATCGTTGACCCTGGCGGCCCCCGCCCTGAAAGCCCAGGTCCAATTCATCTCCTACACCGAGCCGGAGCGGGAAGACGGCCGTCGGACCAATTTCGATATCATTGGAAAAATTAACGGTAACTACTTGATTTTCAAGAACAATAACTCAAGCAGCGCCGTCAGCATCTATGATAGCGCCATGCATCTTCAACAACGTGTGCCGCTGACGTTCATGCCCGAGCGCTATATCAACGTCGACTTCGTAGCTTATTCCGATCACTGCTATCTTATCTACGAATATCAGCATAAGAATATCGTCCATTGCACGGCCGTAAAGCTGAACGCCCAGGCCCAAAAGGTCGGGGAACCCATCGAGCTCGACACGACCCAGGTTGGCTTCGCCTCCAACAATAAGATCTATACCACCGTGGTCAGCGAGGACAAACAACGGATCATGATCTTCAAGATCAACAGCAAAGATCCGCGCCATTTCCTCTTCACCACGTTCCTTTACGATGAGAACCTGCAGCAGATCGACCGGCATCGCATCTTTCTCCCCATGGAAGAGCGCAACGACCTTTTCACGGATTTCCAGCTCGACAACGATGGACAGCTCGTATTCGGCCGTTATTTGCGCAGCGGCAGCAACGACTATATCACCCGCGTAGCCCTTGTGACCAAGGCCGCCAAGGCGGATAGCTTTTCGATAAACGACATCGGCTCCAACGACCGCATTCTCGATGAGATCAAGATCAAGGTCGACAACACGAACAAACGGTATATCCTGGCCGGGTTCTATTATAAACAGCGCCGCGGCAATATCGAAGGTCTCTATTCGGTGATCTGGGACAAAAACACCAGTACCCGCGTCAGCGAACAAACCACGGTCTTCCCCGACGACCTGCGTTCGCAGGCGAAGAGTTCCGACGCCACCCTGAAGACCGCCTTCAATGACTTCTTTATCAAGCATGTGATCATTAAACGGGATGGCGGATTCCTGCTGGTCACAGAGTCCCTGTATACCACCTCCCGCGGCAATATGTTCAACCGTTGGGATTATATGTACAATCCGGCCTATGGGCCCGGCGGGTTCTATTCGCCCTATTATTATAGCCCCTACTATAATCCCTGGGCCAGGAACTACGGCAACTACGCCACCCGCTATCATGCCGAGAATATCATGGTCCTCTCTTTCGATGGTACCAACGAGCTCCAATGGAGCAGCGTGATCCCCAAGAGCCAGTTCGACGAGGAATCGGAGAATACCATTTCCCATGAGCTCGTAAATACCGGTGGTGAATTGCATTTTCTTTTCAACCTGTACGAGCGCCGCAATATGCTGCTCAACGATCAAAGCATCTCCCCGGAAGGCAGGGTCACCCGTTATCCTACGCTTCGCAACCTGGACCATGGGTATGATTTCATGCCCCGCTATGGAAAACAGGTGAGTAGTTGGGAAGCAATAATTCCATGTCTTTACAGAAATTATCTTTGCTTTGCAAAAGTTGATTTCTAAAGTCCCATCATGGTCGGAATATTCAGACAGAAAACCCCTGCAAACGCCCTCATATTATTATTTTATGCCCTGGTGCTGAAGTTCCCCCTGTTCCTGCATCCGGTAACTCCGGCATTGCATCCCGAGGACAATTATCTGTACCGGGTGATCCTGCAGGGCCTGGACAGCGCCTTCCATAATATCCCCGTTTTTTACTCGCTGCTGAGTTTTCTGCTGTTGTATAGCCAGGCGATCCTCTTCAACCGCATCTTCAATCATTATAAAGTATTGCCCAAGACCAATTTCCTGCCGGGCATGTCCTATATTCTGATCACCTCCTTGTTGCCGGACTGGGGGCATTTCTCTGCACCCCTGCTGATCAATACCATCCTGGTCTGGATCTGGTACCGGATGATGGAACTATATAACAGTCAGCGCCCGGGGACTACCATCTTCAACATCGGCATCTGGACGGGTATCATCTCCCTGCTCTATATTCCGGCCATTGCCTTCCTGCTGCTGGTCCTGTTCGGCCTCCTGGCCATGCGTCCCTTCAGAGTTCGCGAATGGTTCGTGGGGCTGTTGGGATTCACCTTTCCGTATTACTTTCTGTTCCTGATCCTTTATCTCAGCGGTCATTGGAAATGGGCGGACATCGTCCCCAAGATCGTCTTCAACGTACCCGCCTTGCCTTCGTCGGTGTGGATCACCATGGGGATGGCCTGGCTGCTCATCCCATTTATCATCGGCGGTTATTATATCCAGAAAAATCTTAGCAAATACCTTATCCAGATCCGCAAAAGCTGGAGCCTCCTGCTGATCTTTCTCATGGTTTCCATCCTGGTGATCCTGATCAACCGGGTGAACTCGTATGAGAACTGGGTCATCATGGCGGTGCCTTTTGCCGCCTTTCATGCGGCAGCCTATTATTATCCTACGAAGACCTGGGCCCCCAATGTCCTGCATTGGCTCATTGTTGCATATATTTTAGCGATGAACTATTTTATATGAGTCCGAACATCATTCTGCTGGCAGGCCCGCCCGGTGCGGGCAAGACCACCGTGGCGCGGGAGCTTGTCGCCACATCCACGGGACCTACCGTCTGTATCGAAGGGGATAAGTTTTGGACCTTTTTTGTCAAGGGTGGCCCTGGCCAGGTGCGGGTCAAGACCTTCCGGACGGTGCTCTGGTCGGTCGCGGCAGCCGCCATGCCTTGCGCCCGCGCGGGGTATGAGACGATCATCGACTTTTCTATTCCCTTTTGGTTCATTGACCCGCTCCGAGCCCGCTTCTCCGATGTCGATTTCGACTATGTGGTGGTGCGGCCGAGCTTTGCCGTGTGTGCGGACCGCGCCGCCGCCCGCGAGGAGGGAAAGGTAGCCGACTATTCCGTCTTCAAGGAGTTCTACGCGGATTTCGACGTTCCCAAGCCCAACCTGATCGCCGACGACACGGCGGATGCAGGGGCCATTGCCGCCCTGATCCGCGAAGGACTCGCCGAGGGCCGCTTTCGGCTGGCACCGCATCTGTAGGGCGCCTGTCGTCCGCCTGACATCCCCCAAAGAAAAAAATCGTACCTTTACGGTCCTAAAAACAGCCCCCCGGCCTGACGGCCGGAGCCTCAAAAAATCGTCGTCTATGAAGTTTGGAGTCGTTGTTTTCCCTGGTTCGAATTGTGATCGCGATATGCAGGGTGCCCTGGAGCAAGACCTTGGACAAGAAGTAGTTATGCTCTGGCACAAAGATACGCGTTTAGCGGGGTTCGGACCCGACGACTGCGTCGTATTACCAGGCGGCTTCTCTTACGGTGATTACCTCCGCTGCGGAGCCATCGCCCGCTTTAGCCCGATCATGCAGGCCGTTACCCGATTCGCTTCCGAGGGTGGGAAAGTCCTCGGGGTCTGCAATGGCTTCCAGATCCTTTGCGAATCGCATTTGCTGCCCGGGGCTCTGCTGCGGAACGCCAATCAGCAATTCATCTCGAAAAATATCTTCCTCAGGGGAGAAGGCGACCAGGGGAATGCCCTCCAGATCCCCATTGCGCATGGCGAAGGTCGTTATTATGCCGATGAGAAAACCCTCGATGAGCTGGAAGCGGGTGGCCAGGTGATCTACCGCTATAGCAACCAGCAGGGGTTGATCACTCCCGATGCCAACCCCAATGGCTCGCTCCGCAATATTGCCGGCATCTGTAATAAGACCCGGAACGTATTCGGCATGATGCCGCACCCTGAACGCGCCTGCTCGCGGGAACTTGGTAATATCGATGGCGAGACTATCCTCCGCAAGCTGTTTATCGATGCTCACACACCGATCGTCCAGCGTAAAGCGGCATCTGTTAACATTTAAGGTTTCCCTAACAACTCAACACCTGAACTTTAGCGCTCATTATGAAAAAAATCCTTCTATTCAGCCTGGCCGTGATCACCGGCACCCTGGCCATGGCGCAGTCGAGCAAGCAGGTCAGCTGGGTCTACTCCGCTAAGAAGATAGCCGATAAGACCTACGAGATCCATATGACGGCCACTATCAACGGCGACTATCACCTGTATGCCCAGGACGCCGGCGGCGATGGTCCAATTCCCACTACTTTCACCTTCACCAAGAGCCCGCTGCTCGCACTGGATGGTGCCGTGAAGGAAAAGGGTGCGCTTGTTAAAAAATTCGAGACCGCCTGGAATCATGACGTAAAATACTACGAGAAGACCGTGGATTTCGTACAGGTGGTGAAGCTAAAAAGCAATGTCAAGACGGCCCTCGCCGGCAAGGTAGAGTTCATGGTCTGTAACGATCACGAATGTCTTCCTCCTGCGGATGTAGATATCAAGGTTAATATCGGCGGGTAAGCTATGAACAAATTATACCGTTTTCTCAGCCCTCCTTCGGTGTTGCTTGCCGCCGTTCTCCTGCTCACGCTCGGACAACGCACTCTTGCCCAGGCCGATACCACACAAAAGGTCGTCAGCTGGGAGTTCAGCAGCGCACCGGGCGCCGACGGTAAACCCGACCTCGTTCTTCATGCACATATCCTCGATGGCTGGAAACTCTATTCGACGACGATGCCGGATAGCCTGCCCAATTCCCGGGTGACACTGGACTCATCGGCCAAGGCGACGATCACCGGCATCGAAGAACAGGGAAAGCTGCAAAGCGCCAAAGATCCTTTGTTCAGTGGTGCCCTGACCCGTTTCTTTACCGGCGAAGCGCAATGGATCGTAAAGGTCCAGCCCGGAAGTCAGCCGGCCGCCGGCGATCTCAAGGGCACGGTAACCTATATGGCTATAAAAAAAGATTCGGTGGTCGGCCCCATCGAAGTGGCCTTTCGGTATATAATTGGCCCGGGTGGCAGCCTTGTTGCCAGATCCACCGATCTGAAGGAAACGGCCGCGGCTTCGGGCAGCCTGAAGTTGAGTACCATCGATCTGGCGCATCCTATCAACGACTGTGGCGGCACAGGCGCGGAAGATACCCGGTCCAAGGGGTTGCTGGGCATCTTCCTCCTGGGTTTTCTCGGTGGCCTCGTGGGTTTGATCATGCCCTGTACTTTCCCGATGATCCCACTCACGGTCTCGTTCTTTACTAAACGTGCCGCTACCCGGTCCAAAGGGATCGCCAACGCCTTTCTCTACGGCTTCTTTATTTTCCTGATCTATGTACTGATCAGCGTGCCCTTCTATTTCCTCAAGGCGAATAACGCGAATATCCTCAATACCATTTCCACAAACGTCTGGCTCAACGTAGCATTCGCAACGGTGTTCCTGGTCTTCGCGCTTTCATTCTTCGGCTTGTTCGAGATCACCCTGCCGAGCAGTCTCTCCAATTCCGTGGATGCGAAATCGGGTATCGGGTCGATAGGCGGTATCTTTTTCATGGCGCTGACCCTGGCAACCGTTTCGTTCTCGTGTACGGGTCCCATCCTGGGCACCCTGCTGGTCGGCGCTTTAAATCAGAACGGCGGCGCCGTACAGCTTACCATAGCCATGGCCGGTTTCGGGCTGGCACTGGGTTTGCCCTTTGCGCTGTTTGCGTTGTTCCCTAATTGGCTTCGGTCGCTGCCGCGCTCGGGGAGCTGGATGAATACGGTTAAGATCGTCTTTGGTTTCGTCGAGCTGGCGCTGGCGCTCAAATATTTGTCCAATGCCGACCTGGTAAGCCACTGGGGACTGCTGAAACGCGAAACCTTTTTCGGACTTTGGATCCTGATCAGCATAGGCGCTGCCCTTTATCTGTTCGGCATTATCAAATTCCATCACGATCCGCCGCCCGCTAAGCTGAGTCTGGGCCGGAAGATCATCGCCTTGTTGTTCCTGGCCTTCGGGCTTTATCTTATTCCGGGTCTTACCAACACCCGTTACGCCAATATTTCTCTTGTCAGCGGATTCCCGCCACCCCTGACATATAGCCTTTATGGCGGTTCGGCCTCGGGCAAAGGCGTCGAAGCCAATGTGATCAACGATTTCGACAAAGCCCTGCAGCTGGCCAAAGAACAGCACAAACCCATCCTTATCGATTTCACCGGTTGGGCCTGCGTCAACTGCCGGAAAATGGAAGAGAACGTATGGCCGAAACCCGGCGTGGAGACGCTGATCAGCAACGATTATGTGCTCGTCTCGCTTTATGTGGATGATCGCAAATCGCTTCCCGATGACCAGCAATTCATCTTCACCACCGGCGATGGGAGCAAAAAAGAAATCCGCACGGTGGGGGACAAATTCGCGACGCTGCAATCGGAGAACTTCAGCAATGCTTCCCAGCCATTCTACGTGCTGATCAGCCCGGATCAGAAGCTGCTGACCCGCCCCGTGGGGTATACCCCCGATCCCCAGGCCTATGCCCAATGGCTGCGGTGCGGGCTCGAGGCCTTCAAATCGGTCGAGGCCAAAACGGCGGGCCGGTAATGCGGCTGGTCGCCAGATCTGTGGGCGGCTGCGACCCCCAAAAATCGTTTGTTAAAAAAAATTTAGGTGCAACGCCCGGATCGAAGTCCTTGTCAAGTGGCATAGATCCGCACCATAGATAATAAGAAAAGCCCATCTTTTTTGCGAGATGGGCTTTTGGTTTGATGCGACTACATCTTAGTTAGGCGTCATTCCGGCCCGGCCTTCCGGCAAGACTAAGGGCAAGTGCTTAAACACCAGATGGAGAACCGGAATGACAAGATCTTATATATTTGACCTTATGGTCGAGCCGCTGCCGCGGCTAACGTAAAAAGGGTTGTTACTCTTTAGAGTAACAACCCTCGAATATTTTTTTTTAATCGATCTTTTCACACAATGAAGTTAGCGGTTCTATCCGTTCCCCGTACCTAAAGGTAGTTAAAGATTGTTAAAAAAACTCGTCCATCGTATTTTTCGTACCTGCGAATGGACTACCATCTTCTTAATCCTTTTTACAAAGTAAAATTCATTACAAGGCGATCTTTTTTTCGGTCATCATTTTGCGCAGGTTGATCAGGCCATAACGCATACGGCCCAGGGCAGTATTGATACTGCAATTCGTCAAAGCGGCGATCTCCTTGAAAGAAAGATCTGCATAGTGACGAAGAATGATCACTTCGCGCTGATCCTCGGGCAACAGATCCAGCATCTGCCGAACCCTGTCGTGACTCTGACGTTTCATCATCTTGGTGTCCGCGCCTTCTTCCGTGAAGTGGATCACTTCGAAGATGTCCCGGTCATCACTGGTCTTGATGGCAGGAGTTCTTTTTACCTTCCGGAAATGGTCAACACAGAGGTTGTGCGCAATGCGCATAGCCCAGGGAAGGAATTTGCCTTCTTCCGTGTAACGGCCACCGCGGATGGTGTCGATGATCTTAATTAAAACGTCTTGGAAAATGTCCTCGGCAAGGTATTTGTCCTTAACGAGGAAGAGGATGGAGGTGTACAGCTTATCCTTGTGACGGACAATCAATGCCTCGAGGGCATACAAGTCTCCGTCTCTGAATTGGTGAATAAGCTCGTGGTCAGTTTTTTTGCGTAGCAATGTCATAAACTTCTACGGGTTTTAAAGGTGATAGGATATATTTTGGATTTTAAAGATGGTTCGGTTTTTCTGTGTAGAAGTGCTCAGTCGATAGGCAACGCTTGTTTGGCTTAAAAATTAAAATTCAGACGCACAATTTATATTCACACTCACTGACCAATTGTGTACAAATAAAACTTGCTTGTACTAATAGGATTTAAAGATATACATTTTTTGGAATAATCTACATTTTGGGAAATTTTTTGTTTTTTAATTCTCCATCCCCCCAAAAGATCGATAAGGGTACTACCTAATTTGTCCTATCTCGGACACCATTTTTGGAAAACAGCTACACCGCTGCGGCTCCTAATTTTTTTGGCAAAATTGATCTATTTTGAAGTAAGTTTGTATACTATAATATATGGCATCATCCACGGGTAAGACGAAAGCAAAAAAAGAATCCCTCACTCCTTCAAGCTCGGTTTCCGCAAGCGCCCCGGCCGGCAAGACCAAAGCGCCCACCGCCAAAGCGGATGCTATCTTTATTAAAGGAGCGCGGGTCCATAACCTGAAAAATATCGACGTGTCCATCCCCCGCAATAAGCTGGTGGTGGTCACCGGCGTCTCGGGCTCGGGAAAATCCTCCCTGACCATCGACACCCTTTTTGCTGAAGGCCAACGCCGTTACGCAGAAAGCCTTAGCGCCTATGCCCGGCAGTTCATGGCCCGGATGGATAAACCGGATGTCGACTATATTAAAGGTCTCTGCCCGGCCATCGCCATCGAGCAAAAGGTCATAACCCGCACCCCGCGTTCCACCGTGGGTAGCATGACGGAGATCTACGACTATCTCCGGCTCCTTTTTGCCCGCGTCGGCAAAACCTACTCTCCCGTCTCCGGCCGCATCGTCAAGAAAGACGACGTCACAGACGTCGTAGCCGCCATCAGCGAGCTGACCGCCGGCGATAAGGTGTTGCTGCTCACGCCCTTCAGGCAGCACCGGAACCGCGATGCCAGGGAAGAGCTGAATATCCTCCTTCAAAAGGGATTCTCCAGACTGTATGTGCCAGCCAAAGGCGCTACCGGTGAGACCCTCCGCATCGAGGACCTGCTGGAAATGGATGACAAAACGCTGAAGGCGAAACTGCCGTCGCCCCCGGAATCCAAAAACCCTGCCAAAGCATCCGATGGGGCCAAAGCATCCGACTCCCGCGGCCCGGCCATCCAGCCCGGCGTCAGCATCCTGGTAGACCGCCTCGTCGCGAAGAACTTTGACGAAGACGACCTCCACCGCATCGCCGACTCCGTCGGAACCGCTTTTTACGAAGGGGAAGGCGAGATGCAGCTGGAGATCAACGGCGGGAGAACACTCCCCTTCTCCAACCGCTTCGAACTGGATGGCCTCACCTTCGAAGAACCCGTTCCCAATCTCTTCTCTTTCAATAACCCCTTTGGTGCATGTCCCACCTGCGAAGGCTTTAGCCAGGTCCTGGGCATCGACGCCGATCTGGTGATACCCGATAAACGCCTCAGCGTCTATGAAGGCGCCGTAGCTCCATGGAAAGGGGAGAAGCTGGTGTGGTGGAAAGACCAGTTTATCAAAGCCGCCAAGAAATTCGATTTCCCGATCCATAAACCCGTGATCGATCTCACAAAGCAACAGTATAAAACGCTTTGGGAAGGCAATGAACATGCCCATGGCATCAACGACTTCTTTGCCGAAGTAGAACGTAACCTCTATAAGGTACAATACCGTGTGCTGCTGTCGCGCTACCGCGGCCGCACCGCCTGTCCCGATTGCCAGGGCTACAGGCTGCGGAAAGAAGCGCTCTACGTGAAGATCAGCGACAGGCATATAGGCGAACTCTGCGAGATGCCGGTAAAAGACCTCGTGCAATGGTTCGACGCGCTCGAACTCGAAAGCCATGAACGAACCATTGCCAAACGCATCCTCATCGAGATCCGCCACCGCCTGGGTACCCTGATGGACGTCGGCCTGGGCTATCTTACGCTGGCTCGCCTGGCCAACACCCTCAGCGGCGGCGAAAGCCAGCGCATCCAGCTTACCCGCTCGCTGGGTAGTAACCTTACCAGCTCACTGTATATCCTTGACGAGCCGTCGATAGGTTTACATTCCCGCGATACCGAAAAACTCATTCGCGTCCTCAAGGAATTACGCGATCTGGGCAATACCGTCGTCGTCGTCGAACACGACGAGATGATGATGCGGGAGGCAGACTATATCATCGACATGGGCCCCCTGGCTTCCCATCTGGGCGGCGAGGTGGTCGCAGCCGGAGATTACAAAACGCTCATTGCCGATGAGGACAGCCTCACGGGAAAATATCTCAAAGGCGAGCTGACGATCACGCCACCGGCTACTACCAGGAAATGGACCAGCTCGCTGATCCTCGAAGGCGCCCGGCAAAACAACCTCCAGGATCTCACGGTTGAATTCCCCCTCGGCGTCCTCTGCGTCGTCAGCGGTGTCAGCGGCAGCGGCAAGACCACCCTGGTAAAGCAGATCCTGTATCCGGCATTGCAAAAGCTAAAGGGCGAGCCGGGCGACAAGGTCGGGCTGCACAAAGCGCTTAAAGGCGATCTCGACACCATCTCACAGGTGGAGATGGTCGACCAGAACCCCATAGGCAGATCCTCGCGCAGCAACCCCGTTACTTATATCAAGGCCTGGGACGAGATCCGCGATCTTTATGCGCGCCAGCCCCTGAGCAAAATGCGCGGCTTCCAGCCCAAACATTTTTCCTTCAACGTCGACGGCGGCCGCTGCGACACCTGCAAAGGCGAAGGCGAGCAGGTCGTCGAAATGCAGTTCCTCGCCGATGTCCACCTGACCTGCGAGGTCTGTCATGGCAAGCGCTTCAAAGATGAGGTGCTGGAAGTCACGTATAGGGAGAAGAATGTATACGAGATATTGGAAATGAGCGTCGACGAGGCCCTGGAGTTCTTTAAAGACGAAAAAGACATCCTGCAAAAGATAAAACCCCTAAGCGACGTCGGTCTTGGCTATGTAAAATTGGGCCAATCCTCCGACACCCTTTCGGGCGGGGAAGCGCAGCGCGTAAAGCTGGCTTCCTTCCTCGGCAAAGGGCGGGCGCAGGGGCATATCCTGTTCATCTTCGATGAGCCGACTACCGGACTTCACTTCCACGATATCCGCAAATTGCTGGCTTCCTTCAACGCATTGATCGAACAAGGACATTCTATTCTTGTCATCGAGCACAATACCGATGTGATCCGCAGTGCGGACTGGGTCATTGACCTCGGACCCGAAGCCGGCGATGGCGGCGGCAATCTCGTCTACGCGGGTGTACCGGCCGGACTCAAGAAGATCAAAGAAAGTTACACGGGGCGATTCCTTTAAGTCATAGAGCCGGGCGTGCGCCCGGCTCTATGAAGATAATAACTCCTGTCTTATACAACTGCCTGTCTGGTATTTCTTTTTAATTCCATCCTCCGCCGAGGCTACGATACAATTCCACTTCTGCGCTTAATTGTCCTTTCTTTATAGAGGCTAGATCCAGCTGGCTCTGTAATACATTGCTCTGCGCCGTGATGACCTCCAGATAGGTGGCCAGACCGTTGGCGAAAAGGCTGTTGGCATTGACGATGGCATGCTGCAGGGTATCCACCCGGCTGGCGACCACCACCCTTTGCTCCTTCAGCTTGGAGATCTTGCCTAACGCATCCGACACTTCGCCGACCGCGGTGAGCACCGATTGCTTGAATTCGATTACCGTCTTCTCGCGATCGACTTCCGCGATCTTATACTGGGTCCGCAGCTTGTTCCGCTGGAACACCGGCTGCGTCAGCCCGCCGAGGACGGAGCCGAATACCGACCCGGGAATATTGAACCAGTTCCTGATGAGATAGTTGTCCCAGCCACCCTCCGGCGAGATAATGATGGAAGGGTACAGCGCCGCCTTGTTGATGCCCACGTTCGCATTGGCGATGGTAAGCGCCAGCTCGGAGCTGCGTACATCGGGACGACGGCTGATCAGCTGCGCGGGCACCCCGGCCGAGAGGGTATCGCGTACCGGAAAATCATCCAGCGTCCGTCCCCGCTCGATGGCGCCGGGAAGACTCCCGGTGAGGATGCTCAACGCATCTTCCTGTAAGATGATATCCTGCTGGATCTGCGGGACCAGCTCCGCGGCCGTGAGCTCCTGTGCTTCGGCCTGCTGTACGCCCAGCGCCGTGACATCCCCTGCGTTGTATTGCAGACGGATTATCCGCAGCGTGCTGTCGTTGAGCGCGAGATTGGCCTTGGCGATGCCCAGCTGTGCGTCCAGCATCAGCAGGTTGTAATATCCTTCGGCGACACCCGCGACGACATTCGTTTGCAGGGCCTTCTTAGCCTCAGCCGTTTGCAGATACGATGCCAGCGCCTTGGACTTCTGGTTCCGGATCTTACCCCAGATATCGGCTTCCCATGACAACCCGAGATTGGCGTTGTAATCGTTCAGGTATTTCGAGTGAATGAAATCGTTGGCGGTGATCCCGTTGAGGCTCTCGCTGCCGGGGCGGGTAAGGTTCACCGCGACGTTGAGCGTGATATCCGGCCAGTAGCCCAGCTTGGCCTGACCGAGTGCCAGCTGTGCCGATTTAATATTCTGATACGCGACCTGCATATCATAGTTATGCGCAATGGCGCTATCGATGAGCTTTTGCAGTTCCGGGTCCGTGAAAAAGCTCTTCCACGGCAGGCTGGCAATGCTGGTCGTATCGCCATCCGGAGCGCTCCGGAATTCGCCGGGCAGCTGCGTCGTCGGCGTAGCTACGTCCTTCGAAACCTTACAGGCGCCTACCCCGAGCAAGAGGACAAAAGCCGCTGATTTTATTGAAAGAAGTCTCATAATGTTCTTTTATTGTTTTAATTCCTGTCTATACTTGCATCAAAAGCGGGCGAAGGGCCGGCCAGGGGACCGCCACCACCTTGCAGATGGGCAGTTTCCGGTTTCGGTCTGCCGATCCATTTCTCCTGGAGATACTGAAAGATGATGAACAGCACCGGTACGATAAAGACACCGAGGATCACCCCCGTGAGCATCCCGCCGACGGCGCCGGTGCCAATGCTCCGGTTGCCGAGCGCAGCCGCGCCCTTGGCGCGCATCAGCGGCGTAAGGCCTACGATAAAGGCGAAAGAGGTCATCAAGATAGGCCGGAGCCGGAGCCGGGCCGCTTCCATCGCCGATTCCCATAGCCCCATCCCGGAATGCCGTCTTTGTACCGCATATTCCGTGATCAGGATCGCATTCTTGGCCAGCAGACCTACCAGCATGATCAGGCTCACCTGCACATAGATATTGTTGTCGATGCCAAAGATCTGGAGGAAGAGAAACACCCCGAATACACCTGCCGGTATGGAGAGGACGATCGCAAACGGCAGAATATAGCTTTCATACTGCGCAGCCAGCAAGAAGTAGATGAATACCAGGCTCAGGATAAAGATGAAGATGATCTGTGAACCCGCTGCCTTTTCCTCCCGGGTAATACCGGTGTATTCATAACCCCAGCCGTGCGGTAGTATCTTGGCCGCCGTTTCGTCGATGGCCCTGATCGCATCACCCGTACTGTAACCCGGCTTGGGAACCCCATTGATCGTGGCCGAATTGTAGAGGTTGTTATGGCTCACGGTTTCCGGGCCGTATACCCTTCTCAGCGTGATCAGCTGGTTCACCGGGATCATCTGCCCCTGGTTGTTCTTGACATAGATATCCGTGAGCGACTGTTCGTTATTGCGGTATGGGATATCGGCCTGCGCCATCACGCGGTAGTATTTGCCAAACCGGTTGAAGTCGTCTACGAAAGCGCTGCCATAATAGATCTGCATCGTTTGCATCAGATCGCTGATGGATACCCCCATCTGCTTGGCCTTGTCGTCGTTCACATCCATCATGTACTGCGGGTTGCCGGATGCAAACGTGGTGAAGGCATAAGCGATCTCCGGCCGTTGCATCAACGCGCCGATAAACTCATTGGACATCTTGCTCAGCCGGTCCATCGATCCATTGGTTTGATCCTGCAGCGCGAACTCGAAGCCGGCCACGTTACCAAAACCCTGGATGGTCGGGAAGGTAAAGAAAAAGGCATGCGCATCTTTCACCTTTTGTGCGACCTCCATCGTCAACATGCCGCTGATCGTATTGATGTCTTTTACCGGTCCGCGTTCGTCCACCGGTTTCATCCGGACGAAACCCGCGCCATAGGGAGAGGCATTGGCATTCGTAATGAAGTTCAGCCCTTCCACATTATATCTTCTATCCGTAACCGGAGAAGCCTTGATGATGCTGTCAATCTCCGCTACTGCCTTGTGCGTCTTGTCCAGGCTGCTGCCGGGAGGCGTGTTCACGGCATACAGGATAAAGCCCTGGTCTTCCGTGGGAATAAAGCCGCTCGGCGTCCGTTGCATGATCATATAAGCGCTGCCGGCGAGGACAACGAGCGCGGCGATAGTGATCCATTTGTGACGGAAAAGAAACTTCAGGCTGCCGACATATCTATCCGTCATGGTCTTGAAACCTGCATTGAAGGCGGCATAGAACCGGCCGAGGAATCCTTTCTTTTTTCCGTGTTCATCCGCTGAATGAATGTCTTTCAGGAAGATCGCACAAAGCGCGGGGCTCAGCGTCAGGGCATTCACGGCAGAGATAAAGATGGCAATAGCCAGTGTATACCCGAATTGCCGGTAGAATACACCCGTGGGGCCTTTCATAAAGCCCACCGGGATGAAAACCGCCGCCATCACCAGCGTGATCGATACGATAGCGCCCGAGATCTCACTCATCGCCTTAAGCGTGGCCTGTTTTACCGGCAAACCCGTATTTTCCATTTTCGCATGCACGGCCTCCACCACCACAATCGCGTCATCCACGACGATT
>DASYZH010000112.1:0-12937 GCA_035946435.1 Puia sp.
CCACCCCATCCCCACCCGCCTTGTACTTTTTCACCTTCCCCCTGACGATAAAATAAATGCCCAGCGGATAACCACCCTCCCTGAAGATCACCTCCCCCCGCTTGTACCGGTGCTCGGTCTTCCGCTCCATGAGCTTCGCCAAATGCTCCTCCGGCAAGTCCGCCAGAATAGACTCGCGTTCAAAATCCCATTCATCAATGCGAAAAATACCCTCTATACTCATAATATGCTTTAAGTAAAAAGTGATTTTTATCACTTCATCTTGTGACATCTATCAACCCACCCGACCCTAACTAAGCCTAAATTTAGCCAATCTCCAAAACATGCGCGTATGGCAGAGCAAAAATCACCCGTGAGACTAACGAAAAAAACGCTGCAGCAACTAAAAGACAAGGGATTTCACTATGTACTGATCAAGGGATATTCCCTTAGCAAAAAGGTCGATTATATCGAACTCAACTCCTTTAGACTGATACCCGTCAAAGAACTGCCCGAGGACCCCGCCGAAAAAGAGATCTATGCGCCCCTCGACAGCGAGATCCTGCTGGAATGGACCAGCGCCGGCACCGGCACTATCGAAGCCTTTATCGACGAGATCTGATCAACGCAGGGAAACGCGGGTCTGCGGTCGCGGAAGGCGGAAGGAAAAAAGAAGCCCGGATAAAAATCCAGGCCGTTGCTAAAATCCAATATCCTATAAAAGCCATAGTTACCAATACAATTAGGACGCCAAATTCAAAAACCGCGCGGGGGCCGCTTGCGGCAGGTAATTCAAGCTTTTGCGCGCGTCGTGATGGGAAAAAAAATCTACAATTTCGCGCGGACGAAGTGCTCCAGCTTCTCCAGTGAGAGATCGGTACCTTTCTCGTTATCCTCGGGTTTGATGCCGAGGGGAATATTGGTAAAGACCATGGTCACACGTGTCGCCCGCCCTTCGGGCTCGAACCGCGCCTCCATGATCATCTCCCCCACAAACCCGGGACCGCTGGAGTCGAAACGGATCCCCTCCACTATCTTTTTATTCGGTTGCAATGTGATGAACCGGGCCGTATACCGATCTTCATTCGCCGCGCTCTTCCCTCTAGCTCCCGGGAGGTTCGCGGGATAATACAGCGACATCGAATAGCTGCCCCCTACCCGGAGATCGAAGGTATGCACCTTGCCCGTCATCTCCCCCGGAGCCATCCAGGCCTCCAGCGCGTGCGGATCGGTAAATGCCTGGTACAACGTCTCGGGTGAAGCATTGATCAGCCTTGAACTTTGAGTTGTCGACATAAACAGGAATAGTTGTAGACTGGCTACACCAAAATCGGGCCGGATCAGCCCGGCGCTGAATCCCGGCTGTTTTTGCAGCGGCTGAGATGCTGTCGCCGGCAGAAAATCACAAAAAAATTTGCGCAGTTAAATGACTGCATATATATTTGCAGTCAAATAGCTGCATAAAATGAACCTCCGCAGAGACCCTTTTCAGGCCATCGCCGATCCCACCCGCAGGGCAATACTGGGGCTGGTGGCATTCCAGGCCCTTTCCGTCGGCACCATCGCCGACAACTTCGACTCGGCAAGACAAACCATTTCCAAACACCTCCAGATCCTGCATGAATGTGAGCTCCTGCAACAAACCACGACGGGAAGGGAAGTATACTATCAAATGAACCCCAGGAAGATGAAGGAGGTGGCGGATTGGCTCGATCCCTATCGAAAACTATGGGAAGGAAGGCTGGCCGCCATGGACGAGCTGCTGAATAAAATGAAGAAAAAATAAATCAGAAGAATATGAACAAGTCAATGTATCCCTGCTTGTGGTTTGACGGGCAGGCAAGAGCCGCGGCGGATTTTTACTGTACCATTTTTCCGAACTCCAGGCTCATTCACGATTCCGGCATGGTAGTGAACTTCGAGCTCAACGGGCAATTCTTTATGGGGCTCAACGGGGGACCCCAATTCCGCTTCAACGAAGCCGTTTCGTTTGTGATCCCCTGCAAGGATCAGGCGGAGATCGACCATTACTGGTATAAGCTCATCGCGGACGGTGGCGAGGAAGGTCAGTGCGGCTGGTGCAAAGATAAATTCGGCCTGTCGTGGCAAGTCGTTCCGGCGATGCTGGGCCAGCTCCTTTCCGATCCCGCACGCGCCTCGAGAGTAACACAGGCTTTTATGAAAATGCGCAAATTCGATCTCGAAGCGCTTCAAAATGCGTGACCCCATGGCTACCAACATCGAAGTGAGCCGCACATTCGACGCGCCCGTAGAAGCGGTATGGGCGCTATGGACCGATCCCGAGCTGATCAAAGGCTGGTGGGGACCTGATCGTTTTACCTGTCCGCTAGTCCGGCTGGATCTTCGCGAAGGCGGAGTATCCCTGGTAAGTATGAAAGCAGCTGCCGGGATAGGCGGGCAGGAGTTTTTTTCCAGTTGGAGATATGTGCGCATAGTCCGGTTGCAACGCATCGAGTTCATCCAAAACCTTTGCGATCCTTTGGGCAATCGGATCGACCCGGTGGCTGTAGGGATGCCGCCGGATTTTCCTGTGGATATCCGGACCGTTGTGACCTTCACCGACGCCGGCGGGGGCCGGACGCAGATGGTCGTCGTTGAACAGGCTGAGTTTGGGTCGATGAGTCATTTTGCGCAGCTGGGGTTGGAACAGAGTGTCCGAAAAATGACTATATAGAAAGCAGCCTATAGACATAGGCCGCTTTGGTCACATGAGAAAACTATCTTTATCGGGTGCCATCGCCGGCCGCAGGCACGATCGCCGTCGCCAGCCGCGGGATCGGCAGATAGCCCGTGAAGCCGGTATTCGCCGAAATGTAATCGGACCGCATGGGTTCTTCGCGCACCAGGTCGGTGCTCAGGTATTTTTTATTGCTGTCCGGCAGCACGGTCACCACTACGGCCTCCGGGCCCAGCTCGCGGGCAACACGGATCGCGCCGATGACATTCGCACCCGCTGAAATGCCCACCGCCAAGCCAAGCTGATGCGACAGCTTTTGAGCCATGAGGATCGCATCGCCGTCATGAACGGCGAGGATCGCGTCCAGGCTGTCCAGCCGCACGATCGACGGGATGAACTCATCCGAGATACCCTGGATGCGATGGCTGCCCACCTTGTGTCCTGTGGTCAGTGTCGGCGACTCTGCCGGCTCCACCGGATGAATGCGCACCGTGGAATGCGGTCGTGCATGCGCCCCGGCATGTGCTCCTGTATGCGCTCCTGTATGCGCTCCGGCATGCACCCCCGAATTTGCTCCGCGCAGGTATTCGCCTACCCCCATTACCGTACCGCCCGTGCCCACGCCGGCAACAAAAGCATCGACGGTCTTACCCACCGCGGCCAGCTGCCCCAGGATCTCGGGCCCGGTAGTGTGCCGGTGTGCGGCGCTATTCGCGGTATTATCGAATTGCCGCGGCAGGAACACGCCTCCGGTGGCAGCCATCTCCTCACTCATCCGGATGCTACGCAGGAACCCGCCCTCCGCCTTACTCACCGTCAGCACTTCCGCGCCCAGGCTTCGGATGATATCCATCCGCTCGCGCGACAGCCAGTCCGGCATGATGATCCTTACAGGATGTCCCAACGCTTTTCCGATGGCGGCGAAGGCGATGCCGGTGTTGCCACTCGTCGCTTCTATGATCAGGTCACCTGCCCGGATCTCTCCGCGGCGATAGGCCTGATGCAGGATATACAACGCCATCCGGTCCTTGATGCTTCCGGTGAGATTGTAGTGCTCGCACTTGACGTATATCCTGCCCGGGCCGGAAGCATCCGTGAATTGCAGCTCGAGCATCGGCGTGTTCCCTACGAGATGCCAAAGCGATCGGAACACATCTTCCTGCTTAATGACCTGCTTGTCCAAATAAAGATCGTTCATCGTACAATTTTATCCGGTCAAAATTCAACGTTTCCTCCGTTGCGCCCAACCGTTTGTGAAAAAACCAGAAATTTTCCGGCGATCACGTCTATCTTTATCTTAATTTTCGCTTTATGAACGACCTGGATGCCATCGACCTGAAAATTTTAGCTCTCTTACAAAAGGACGCATCCCTAACACACAAGGAGATCGCTTTCAAACTGCACAAATCCGTAGCCACTATCCACGAACGGACCCGGCGATTGAAACAGGAAGGTTATATCCAGCGTATCGTGGCTATCCTCGACAGAAAGAAAATTGCCAAGGGACTCATCGCTTTTTCCCACGTGCTGCTCCACGACCATACGGCCAATACGCTCAATACGTTCGAACACGAGGTCGCGCAATTCCCCGAAGTGATGGAATGTTTCCAGATGACGGGCACATTCGATTTCATCCTGCGGATCGCCACGAAGGACATGGAAGAATACCAGCAGTTCTATCGCAACAAGCTCGCCCGCCTGCCCAATATTTCGACGGTGCAAAGCTTCTTCGTCTTATCGGAAACCAAGAGCGATACGGCGTATCCGCTCTGACGGCGGGTTGTCGGCGCGGCTCGTGGCGTCCGGTCGCCGCCGGCTCGCGGCTTCGCGCGGCCGCTCATTTCCGATTCCCATCCGCATCCAGCTCCACGATGGTCAGTCCCAGCGTCTGCAAGCCCGGCAGGATCTTTTCTTTATCACCTACTACCAGGATACCCATTTGTTCCGGATCCAGATAACGGCTCGCGAGTGCATCGATCTCCTCTGTCGAGATCCCTTTGAGGATCTTATTTTGCTCCTGGACGTAGTCGGGTTTTAACCCATATTCCTGGATACGCTGCAGGAACGCAGCCTTCTGTGGATTGGTCTCGTATTTCAACGCATCGCTCTGCCCGATGGCCTGCTGCATAAAATGGAGCTCATCGGCGGTGATCCCATGCTGTGCATATTCGCGGAGGTCGTGCCAACTTTCCCTTACCGCGCTGTCCGTGGAAGCAGCCCGAACACCGGCCTGCATTCCCCAATAGCCGCCGTACTCGCCAAACGAGAACCCCGAAAAAGCGCCATAGGTCCAACCTTTGGCTTCCCGCAGGTCCAGATTGATCCGGCTGTTGAAGCCGCCGCCGAAATTGTAATTGGCGAGCCCGAGCCGGTACGCGAGACCCGTGGCGTCATAATCGATACCCAGGGCGTAGCCGATGCGCAGCTCACTCTGCGCCGCATGCGGAACATCTACGAGGTAAAGCACCTTGCCGTCGAAGGGGCGGCCTGTGGAATCGGCGGGCGGGACACTTAGTGTCTTTGCCGGCCAGGTATCCAGGAAGGCGAGCTTCTTCTTTATTTCGTTTTCGCTCACATCGCCTACGACCTGCACCGAGGTCAGGCCGGGTGCGAAGTATCGATCATAGAATTTTTGTACATCGGCCAGCGTGATCCTTGCGATGGTCTGCTCCGTGCCGCCGAGTGCATAGGAACGCACATTGCCGGGCTGATACAACAGCTGGGCGAAGATCGCGGAAGCGAGCGGGGCCGCCTGTGTCTTGCGTTGCTGGAATCCTTGCTCCAGCTGTTTTTTGACACGGGTGAGCGCCTCCGCGGTGAACTTCGGATGGAACAGCCGCTCGCGCAGCAATTCCAGCGTGGCGTCGAGGTTCCGGCTGAGGGAGAACACACCCAGATCGATGCTCGTGGTTTTGGCGGTGACGGCGATAGTACTGCCGAGCTTATCCAGCGCATCGCTGAAGCCTTCGGCGGTATACTGTTCGGTGGCATCGCCCAGCAGCTGCGCCACCACCGTCGCCAGACCGGCTTTCATCGAATCCTGCGAAGCCCACAACGCGCCGCCTTTGATGCTGAGATTGATCGTCACCGCGGGTATCTCCCGCGTCTCCGTACCGATGATCCGGACGCCGTTTGGTGTTTGCGCGGTATAAAATTCCGGCACCTTTACCTGCACGGGCGGCCCGGCAATGGGATGAACATTCCGGTCGAAATCGTCCTTGGGCCTATGATATACCAGGCCGGCATAACCGTAATCCGGCGCCGTATAATGGCTGCTGTCGACCGAAAAATTGTCCGGCGCGGCCGGGGCTACCGTCCCACCCTTCGGCAGGATGCTGAGGATCACTGCCGGCCTGTCTTTGATATATTGGCGATATACCCGCATGACATCTTCCTTCGTGACCTGCCGGATGGCTGCGAGATCCTTGCCGATGCGGTTAGGATCGCCGGCGAACAGCTCGGAGCTGGATAGTTCATTGACCTTACCGGCGATACTGCCCAGCGAATTGATGAACTCCGATTCACTCTGGCTTTTAAAACGCACCAGGTCGTCGTCGGTAACACCGCGCCGCTCGAAGGCAGCAAGCACCGAATCTATCTTTAGTTTCACGGCGGCCAAGGTTTGGCCCGGATAAGGCAGCACCTGGATCGAGATCATGCCGGCCAGCTCTTCGTTATAGGAAGACATGTCCTCCCCACCCGCTTCGCGCGTTTTGATAAACGTTTGATAGAGCATCGACGATTTCCCCTCACCGATGATCATCGACAACGCATCGAGGGCGGCGGCATCTTTGTCGTAGCGCCTGACGCCCGGGTAGCCGATGTAGAGAAGCGGCAGGCGGGCATAGTTATCCGTATAGGAGACATAGCGGGTTGTGCTCAGCGTGGGCGCGGGCAGCACCGTTTTCTTCACCTGCGGGCCACGGGGGATCGACCCGAAATATTTTTCGACCCAGGCCAGCGTTTGTTTGGGCTCGATATCCCCGCCGATGGTGAGGGTGGCGTTATTGGGCCCATACCAGCGAAGAAAGAAGCGTTTGAGGTCGTCCACCCCTACCCTATCCAGATCGCGGACATAGCCGATGGTCAGCCACGAATAGGGATGGCCATAGGGATACATTGCCTTCGACATTGCCTCCTGGGCAAGACCATAGGGCCGGTTGTCATAGTTCTGGCCGCGTTCGTTCTTGACCGTCGCCCGCTGGATCTCGAATTTCTCCGGGGTGACCGCATCGAGCAGAAAACCCATCCGGTCCGCCTCCAGCCATAGCATCTTCTCCAGCTCGTTGGCGGGCACGGTTTCAAAATAATGGGTCTTATCCTGGTCCGTGGTCCCGTTCATGGAGCCGCCGGCGGCATTTACGATCTTAAAGTGCTCGCCGCTTTTGACGTGGTCCGACCCTTCAAACATCATATGCTCGAAAAAATGGGCGAAACCCGATTTGCCGATCTCCTCGCGTGCCGAGCCGACATGATAGGCAACGTCGACATGTACGATCGGGTCGCTGTGGTCTTCCGTGAGGATCACCGTCAGTCCGTTCGGCAGCACATATTTCTGGAAGGGGATCACGACGGCACCGGGCTTTCCCTTTACTTCCCCGACCAATTTCGGCTGCGCCGACACCCCGATGAACAGACAGGCAAAAACAAACGCTAATAAAGTTCTCATAAATCTTTTTCTATTTTATAAAGATGGGGCCGGCGCGGGTCCGATCCAATCAAAAGCTGAAAAGCCGGAAATTTTTTGGTCTTTGGGGTTTTTTTTATCCTTTTTTACGGCGATCCCCGCTAGCGTTGTCGCCCAGCCGTAAAATGCAAGAGCTGTTTGTTGCAGGCGGCGTTCGCGCAGCCGGGGCGGGGGGCGTCCACGGGGGTGGGGGATCGCCGATGCATTGGCTGGAATGAAGCGGAGTTGACCGCGCCCTACTCCGGTGAGATCAGCACGCGGCGGTTCCGGTAGTTGGCGGCGGGATCGTATGCCTTCGACGGCGCGCTTTGTTTGTCATAGCTGATGTCCATGCGGTGGCGGTCGATACCCTTGTGTTCGAGGTAGCGCGCTACAGCCCTGGCGCGGGCATCGCCCAGCTTGCTGTCTTCCGCCTGCTGTAGGCCATCGCAGGTATAGCCTACAACGGAGATGCGCAGATCGGGGTGCTGCTGCATGATGGTTACCACGTCATCGAGGATCGCCGTTTGGATCTCGGGGATATTGGTCTCGCCGACGATGCCGAATATGATGGGCCGCTGAATGGTGATGAGCTCGCTATCGCTGATAGGGGCGCCGGCCGGCGACAGTGGCCGCAAGATCGTATCCACCTTCTCTGCGGGCCGGGTGGCGCGTTTTTCGGGCCGGGTGGTGCGTTTTTCGGGCCGGGTGGCGCTTTTTGCGGGCCGGGTGGTTTTTTTTGCGGGCGTTGCTCCCCAGGTGAGTCTCAGCTGCAACCCGAAGGAAAGTAATTTCGGTTGCCCGGCATTGGAGGTGCTGAACACGCCGTTTGCCTTTACGTTGCCGATGCCCGAAGGACTATAGGTAACTACGGGCATGCTGTCCCTGCCGGTTTTGAGGGCCGTAAGACCATAGTCGATGTACACGCCGGCGTAAAGCCGGACGCCGCGGGAGATGCCAAAAGCGAGTCCTGTTCCCGCACTCAATGCCGCACCGGGTTCCAGCTGCGTGGACGTGCTGCTTTTCCAGCCGCCCGCCGTACCGAATCCATGTTTCGGCAGATCCGAGACCACCAGATCATAATTGGGATAGTAACCGCTAAGGCTCATTTGTTGTGCGGTCACCTGTATGCTGGTATTAACCGGGAAGAATACTTTTGCTCCGGCATCGATGTACCATTGTGCCGCGGCACCATCCGTGTGATATTGAAACAACACCGGGATGATGACCGCCAGGGTTCGCTCGGTTTCTTTGTAGCCGGTGAACCGGACGTTATAAAGGAAAGCAGCACCCTGGTCGTCCACTTCGGGATAGGCAAAGGCCATCGAATTTGGCAGCGTTGCCTGCGTCCGGTAAAGACCGCCCGTTACACCGGTGAGCAACCCGAAGTTTCTATACAGCCGGAAGACATGATTTATGCCCAGGGAAGCGCCGGGCTGCAGTGTGCTTTTGCCGTTCTGCAGCGAGTACCGCATCCCCTGCAGCCCGCCATCGACCTCGATGCCCAGCTCCTGTGCGCCGGCCAGGCCAACGATCGCGGTGAAACAGAGGGTGAGTGCTGCAATCTTTGGTATCATATTAGTGGTCGCCAGATTTTATTTGTCGTTAGTCCACCAGCACATTGGTGCTTGCCTTTTGTCCTCCCGGCAACAGGAGATCGATGATATAAATACCGGTTTGTGCAGGCATCGTCACCTGCATCGATGGCTGAACGGCCGTGATCTGCTGCCGCACCCTGCCGTTGACATCTATGACCTGCAGAATGGCGCCCTGCAAGGCGGTGCCGGGATAATTGCCGGTTACCGTGACCAGCGCGCCGACCTTCGCGGGGTTGGGAAAGACCCTGAGGCTTTCGGCTATCGTGGAATCGCCGTTGATGGTGAGGGTGCAGCTTTGGATCTCCTGGCCGGATTTATTGGTAGCAACGACAAAATACTGGCCGTCGAGTGAAGGACTTTCACTGTAATACGGCAGGTTGGCGCCGGGGATGGAATCGCCATTCTTATACCATTGCCATCCTACGAAGTTGCCGTCGCTGTTGTCGAAAAAGATCACATCGCTCCAGTGCTGGTTGATCAGCGACTCGGGTTGATACACCACGGTATCGACGACAGCCGCGGCAGCGGCATGATCGGCATCTCCCTCCTGCGTGGCGATAACCATGGTGGTACCCGGGTTGTGCAAGGTCAATACATCCCCCGTGACCGTGGCGACATTCGGGTTGGACACCTCGTAGGTCACGGGCAGGCCGCTGCTCGCCGTCGCCGACAGTTGTAGCTGCGTTGCCGTGTTGCAGCCCACCAGCAGGTTCTGGGTCCAGCTGATATGCTGTTCGGCCCGGGTGATGGTTAGATAATTACCACTGAATTTAAAGGTGTGGCCCGCGCCCGCGCTGAGCGTGCCCTGGGTAATAGCATAGCTGCCCACATTCTCGCCCGGAGTCCTGCTGAGGCTGCCGGTAAATATGCTCGTAGTGGTGCCGTTTGGCAGACCGCTTACCGTATAGGTCAGCTGGGGATCTGCCGCGCCATATTCTTTTGTTTCCCGCTGCGCCGTCACGACGATGCTGCCGCCGCCGCCGGGGTTGCCACCTCCGGGGTTGCCGCCGCCGGCAGAATTGATGGTGAGCGTTCCCGGGTTATAGCTAATGTTGTAATTGGGGTCCACGGCGCCGGAGGCCGTGATGGAATAAGTACCCGGAGGAGAGGCGGCGGTGGCTGTAGTGGTTACCGTCGGCGGGGTTGTCAGGCTGGAGGCGTTGTCGCCGTTCACAAAGCCTTTATAGGATACCGTTAGCGCGGGTATCGCCGTACCAGCGTTCATCGTAGCATTGCCGGCGGTGATCGTCAAGGAGGCCTGGTTGATATTCAAGGTATAGTTCTGCGAGCCGGAGGCTGCATTCTTGCCTTTGGCGTTGTCCTGGACAGCAACGGTAAAAGAATACCCACCCGCGGCGGCAGGGTTGCCCGACAGGCCCCCATCCTTGGACAACATCATTCCGGGAGGCAGGCTGCCCGCAGAAATAGTAAAAGCATACGGTGATTTGCCACCGCTCGCCTTGAGGGTCTGTGTTTTATAGCCGACGCCGTACTGGCCGTCGGGGATCGTCGCCGGAGAAATGGTTAACGTCTGCTGTGAAGGTGGAGGGCCAGCAATCTGGGCATGTGCTGCATAGCCGGCGAGCAGGGTACAGCATGTTATCAGGATGGCGGCAATGCCACCGGGCGTTTCTCGCATATGGACAGAAAGATTTGGCACAGCTTAGGGTAATGAGTGTTTGCTGCAGCGCTGCAATTGTCATTCCACCCCCTGGCCCTCTTTGGGATATCTGCAAAGGTCAAACAAATCCCGGCGGAAGATCTCGATGTGATCCCCGGTGCACGCCGGCCGGCAGTCCCGCAAAATCAATCCTGAATGGTTATCTTAGCACCCCAAGATGCCTCCAACCATGCGAATACTCGTCATCGAGGACGAAGAAAGAGTAGCCACCCTGATCAAGAAGGGTCTGGAAGAGTTGGGTTTCGCCGTCACTATTGCCGCGGAAGGGGCGATAGGCCGTCAGCTGGCCACAGGCGGTCTTTTCGATCTCGTGATCACGGACGTGCTACTGCCCGATATCAACGGCGTGGAGGTCTGCAAGGCGATCCGCCGGGAACTGCCCGATCTGCCTATCATCATGCTTACGGCGCTGGGCACCACCGATGACAAGGTCGGCGGGTTCGATGCGGGGGCGAACGATTACCTGGTGAAACCTTTCGATTTCCGCGAGCTGTATGTCCGCATCCGCGAGCTGCTCAAACGCGTGCCCCCCGGTGGTGCCAGACACAAAAAAGCGATCCTGCGGGCGGCAGACCTGGAAATGAATCTCGAAACCCGGATCGTCCGCCGCAACGCGAAGGACATCAACCTGACACCCAAAGAATTCCGCCTGTTGGAATACATGATGAACAACCAGGGGCGGGTGTTGTCGAGAGCGGAGATCGCGGAGCAGGTATGGGAGACGGCCTTCGACACCGGCACCAATTTCATCGACGTCTATATCAACTATCTGCGGAAAAAGATCGATAAGGGCCATGCCGTCAAATTGATCCAGACCCGGCCCGGCATCGGGTTCATCTTTAAAGAGCGACCTTGAAGATCCGAATAAAGCTGACGTTATTGTTCGCAGGGCTTTTTGCGGTTCTGCTGGCGGGCTTTGCCCTGGCCATCTATTTCACCAATGCCAACCAGCGCGAACAGGAATATTTCAAACGGCTCAAACAGCTCGCCATCACCAAGACCAACCTGCTGCTGGAGGCCCGCGTCCCGGAGGATGTCCTGCAGCTGATCTACGAGAATTCGCTGAGCACCCTGCCGCAAGAAGAAGTTGCTATTTTCGATACGGCGTATCACCTGCTGTATCATGATGCCATGGATGTCGACAAATACAAGGAAACCAACGGTCTGCTCGATAGTATCCGATCGCGGGGTGAAATGCACTATTATTATGAAGCTCTGCAGGTTAACGGTTTTACCTACGTTTTCAGGAGAAAAACTTATGTGATCACCGCGGCGGCACGCGACGATGATGGCTATGCCCGGCTGAAAGCACTACGCTTCGAGCTTGCGCTGGGCTTCGGGATAGCGATCCTGCTCACCTTGCTGGCGGGGTTCCTGTTCTCGCGGAAGGCCTTGCAGCCTGTCACCCGCATGGTCGACAGGGTCGCCGAGATCTCCGCCTCCCGCATGGACCTCCGGCTGAGCGAAGGCAACGGCAAGGACGAGATCGCGGAACTGGCCATGACCTTCAACCGGATGCTCCAGCGGCTCGAACAATCCTTCGATGCCCAAAAACAATTCGTGAGCAATATCTCGCACGAGCTGCGTACGCCGCTGGCCGCCATCATAGCGGAAGCCGAGGTCTCGGCCATCAAGGACCGGTCGCCCGAGGAGTACCGCGCCACCCTGCAACTGCTGCTGCAGGACGCCCGCCGCCTGTCGCGGCTCGCCGGCGATCTGCTCGACCTCGCGAAGGCCAGCTATGACACCTACGGCATCAGCTTTAAGGAAACACGGCTCGACGAGGTGCTCATGGATGCCCGGCAGATCGTCCTGCAGGCCAACCCCACTTACCGCGCGGATGTCGTCTTCGAAAAGGAAATAGAGGATGGCGACCGAATCGTGATCGTCGGGAACGAATACCTGCTGAAGGTGGCTTTCTCCAACCTCATCGAGAACGCCTGCAAATTCTCCAACGACCACCGGTGTGATATCTGCATTGGCTTTGTGGATGGTGTGACCCTGCTGACCTTCCGCGACACCGGCATCGGCATCGCTCCCGCCGATCTGGAGCATATCTTCACCCCCTTCTTTCGCGGCGGCAACAAACGTTATGCGCCCGGCAATGGCATCGGGCTTTCACTCACCAAACGGATCATCACAATGCATCGCGGTACGATTGCGGTGGAGAGCAGCGTTGGAGAAGGAACTGAGTTTAAGATCAGTTTTTCTCCAGAATTCTCTTAAGATTTTCTAATTTTTTTATAATTGGTCTATAACCGGCTTCCCGCCGGCAGTGACCTATTTTTACCACTACCATGAGGTTCATTTTATAC
>DASYZH010000113.1:0-15409 GCA_035946435.1 Puia sp.
CAACTGGTGGTATGCGGTGCTTTTTCTCGTCGTTACCTTTCTGGTCACGGCCACCTGGTATGGTTACGAGACCATCAAACGCGGTCCCTGGTTTATAGAAGAGTTCCTGAAATATCAATGGCGGCTGTTCCGGACCCACGATGCGGATCAGGCGGGTTTCTTCGGCTATCATTATATCGTGCTGCTGATCGGCTGTTTCCCGGCTTCGATCCTGGCGATACCGGCCTTCTTCCGTGCCAAATACAACGGTCGTTTTGACCGGGACTTCAAGCGCTGGATGGTGATCCTGTTCTGGGTGGTGACGGTGCTTTTCACCATAGTTCAGTCCCGGATCATCCATTATTCCTCCATGGCGTGGTTCGCTGTGACCTTCCTGGCGGCTTATTCCATCTACAAGTGGGACCGGAAAGAGCTTCCCTATAGAAAATATGTCGGCATCTTTTTAGGCATCCTGGGTGGACTGATCTCGCTGCTGATCCTGGGCGTTGCCGTGATCGGCCTGAATGTAAAACGGCTGGCTCCTTATGTGGACGATACCTTTGCCCGCGGCAATATGGAAGCCGACGTCCACTGGACCGGTTTCGAAGGCGCCATCGGCGTCCTGATGATCATCGCGCTCGTGGTCGGTATCCGCAACCTGTCCCGGCGCAAATATACCAACGCCGCCCTTTCACTTTTCGTGGGCACCGCTATCGTCGTGTTCTTCGCCTCCGCGATCATCGTACCAAAGGTGGAACGCTATAGCCAGGGTGCCGCGATCGATTTCTTCATCGAGCGGCAGGGCTGCGATTGTTACGTGCACACACTCGGCTATAAAAGCTATGGCGACCTCTTCTATACGCAAAAGCCACAACCCGCCAACCCCAATGCCTGGAATCAGGATTGGCTGCTCACCGGGCCGATCGACAAACCCGTGTATTTCGTGACCAAGGTGGATCGCGTTCAACACTGGGAAAATGGCCAATACCCGGATATAAAAGAGCTGTACCGGAAGAATGGCTTTGTCTTTTTGAAGCGTGATGTCCCGGCGCCTGCTGTTGGCGCGCCGGCTCCTCCTGCGCCTGTTCCGGCGGCACCTGCGGTAACTCTGCCGGCTGCGACTCCGGCTCCCGGCCGGAGGCCCGCGGCGAAATAGTAGGTCACGCCTGTCACGCACCGTGTTTCTCCTGTTCCTGCAGGACGATCTTCTTCAATTCCTGCTCGCTGGGCAGACTGGTCATGTACTTCGAGACAAACACGTAATGGGCCAGCCCAGCGGTTGCATATTTGACCAGCGTCTCGCTTTTGTCCGTGCAGAGGATGATCCCTATGGGTGGGTTATCACCTTCCGCCGCTTCGTTCTCCTTGAAATAATTCAGGTACATATGCATCTGTCCCGCATCGGCTGGGGTAAAACGGCCCATTTTCAAATCTATGAGTACATGGCAACGTAGCAGACGATGATAGAAAACGAGGTCGATGCGGTAATGGGTATTCTCGAACGTGATCCGTTTTTGCCTGGCCTCGAAACAAAAGCCTCTGCCCATTTCGATGAGGAATGCCTGTAAATTAGTGATGATGGCTTGCTCGAGATCGGTCTCTACATAACTGTTCCTTTCTTCCAACCCTAGAAAGTCAAGAAAATAGGGATTGCGAAAAATATCTGCGGGTTTCAATCCACTTCCGTTTCGATGTTGGCTTAGTACAGCCTCTTTATCCTTGCTCAAGCCGGTGCGCTCAAATAGCATACTGTCAATGGCCCGTTGCAACTCCCGGACTGACCAGTTGTTGACGATCGCTTCGGTTTCGTAGAAGAGGCGTTTCAAGGGAGCGTCGATTTTGATCAATTCGACGAAATGGGTGAATGAAAGTTTGCCAAGAAGTATGTCCAAAGGGTTTTGTTGGGTGGTGGCAGATTGTGCAGTCACCGACTGCACAATTTTATTTACTTGACTATCATCGATTTGTAATTGTGCAGACACTGTCTGCACAATCTGCGGATAGGTCAAACAGAATTGCTTGAACAGTTGCAAATTTCTAAAAGAAAGCCCCTTGATCCCCGCTTTTTTTAACCGTTCACTCAAATTCCGGATCAATCTTTCTCCATATTCCGCGCGGTCGGCGCCTTTTTGCTCATATTCGACAATATAGTACCCGATGACCCAATTCCGCAGGGTTAGCGCGGTATTCACCTGCCGCTGGGTCTGATCCAAAAAGAATTTATTGGCATGTTGTATGGAGTGCACCAGATCACTGATGCCGGATACATTTATTGGTGTCGCGTTCATAAATTATTGTTTTAAAAGGTGACATGAATTATCCACTCTCGCACGCAGGGCGTTGAGTCACTATCGATTTCCTATGTACCCGATTGGAACGAAATGCGTCTCCGGATGGAGCGCATACAAAGGTAGAAGAATCGGCAAACACCGTCCGGAAAATTTGCGGCGGGTGGCGGGTGGGGCGGCCAGGGACAGCTGCGACCGGTGGGGCGGCCGCAGCAGGTCGATGAGAGGCCTGGCGAAGCCGGCGGGCGGCGGGGCCAGATGAGGCGGCTGCTGATGAAGCGGCGGGTGGGGCGGCCGAATGCCCTACATTCCCAGCCGCACGGCTTCGACCGTCGAGGTGTTCGTATCGATCATCAAAAAACCATTGCTGAACTGGCAGCGCGCGATGCATGGGCCGCACCAGTATTGGAGATCCCGCGAAAAAGGGAATACCCCAAAACCCTGGCGTCGCACCTCGTCCTCACCCACACGCATCAACCCCTCATAATGGAAATGCCCCGAAATGCCGATGGCACAACCGTGCTGTTCGATAAATCCCAGGTGCTGCCGGAACTCGTCGACTGCTTTGTAGAAATAGGTGCGCAGGCCGTGCAGATCGGGATAGACAAAATGCGAGAAAAAAAGCTTTAGCCCGTCGAAATCGCCGGTATAAGTGTCGGGCAGCGACTCAAGCCAGGCCTTGTCCGCTTTTGTCAACAATGCATTCAACTGCACATCCTCGTAAAGAAAGACCTGGTTGTTGCCCAACGCCTTCCGCTGATGGTAGTCCATGTCATACCAGTCCTCCGGAAAAGGGAAACCGCCGCGATGCGCCGGCATCTTGCGGACTTGGTACAGATCGTTGTTGCCGATGACGGTAGCGATACAATTAGCACGAACGAGCGCGATACATTCATGCGCATTGCGCGTATCGAGATAATGATACGTATTGACCTTGAAGCCTACGATATCTCCAAGGCACACGATCTGCGTGCATCCAGCTTGTTCTAACAGTGAAAGTGCGGCTTTGAGCGCTACAATATCCTCGTGGATGTCTCCAATGACCCCTATTTTCATTGGGCCAAAGATAAGATCCTATTACTGTAGTTAGCAGAGAGTTTACTCTCTCCGCTCACCCATACTCCGGAGACGGCCGCGAAACCGGCGCGGGCACGCCAGATAACCAGGTCAGCGGTGAGCCCCACGGCAATGCTTCCCGTGGTCGTTTCCAACCCTAATAACTTCGCGGGGTTGTAAGAGACCATATTGATAGCACGTGACGGCGAGATGCCCGCTTCGAGCATCCTGACCACGCTGCCTAGTATCGCCGGGAAATGATAGTCGCTGCAGAGGATGTCCACCAGGTCCTCTTCCATGGCATCCGCACACGAAAGATTACCGCAATGCGACCCGCCCCGGTAATAGTTGGGCGCACCCATGCAGATCCACATCCCCAGCTCCCGGGCTTTTCGGGCCGCAACAAGGGTGGTGGGCATCTCGGAAAGGACCGCGCCCGCGGCGACGGCATCGATGACATGCTGTTCCGTGGTGTCATCGTGGCTTCCCAGCAGACATTTTCCGTCGAAGGCTGCGCGTATCGCCGGCCGGTGGTCGATGGCCCGGGCCTGCTCAGCCTGACGATTGAGCCTGTCGATGGCTTCCTCGCGCGTATAGCCGCGTTCTTTCATCCGCATCTCGATCTGCTGTTCGAGGGTATACTGCCGCGTGCCGGGGATATTCTCGTTGAAGACTACGAGGTACAGACTCTCGAGCTCCCGCATGCCGCCGAGGACGGAAAGGATCGCATCCGAATTGGGATCGATGCGCGCATGGACATAATGTTTTACCAGCAACCCGTCGCGGACGGCGTCTATTTGCCCGGCCAGCGAAACGGCCTGCTCCAGCGTACGGTTTTTGTTTTCGTTGTCCGAGAAGCTGATGGCGCTGAACACCGTGGTGATGCCGCAGGAAGCGGCCCGGGCGTCCAGAAAATGCAAGGCAAAGCTCAGCGGGAAAGAGGCGCTCGACCGCGGATGCAGCTCTTTTTCCAGGTAGTCGGTATGGATGTCGATACATCCGGGTGTGAGCCACTGCCCGCGGAGATCGGTCCCCTCGGCATAGTACTTACCCGGAAGGACAGCCGCGATGACGTCGTCTTCGATGGCGACGGTGCCAATGAAATCCGTTGAAGGAGTAACGATGCGGGCATTGGTGAGAAGCTGGGTCATGCACAAATGAGTTTTTGGTTTATTTTAACGATCCCCGGTTGAGCAGGCGACTGCGGAGGAGATCGGATAGTTTTTCGCTGCCGACGATCAAAACCACGGTGAGCAGGATCAGCGCCAGGGCATCGTGATAATGCAGGAGCCGCATAGCCTGAAAGATCTGAAACCCTATGCCGCCGCCGCCAAAGATGCCCAGACTGATGGCCACGCGGATATTGAGGTCGAATGCATAAAAGAGATTCGCCGTGAACGAAGGCGCCACCTGCGGCAGAATGACATACCGGATGACCTGCGCACGCGTAGCTCCCACGGAATAGATCGCATCGGCGGGTGCCGGATCAGTATTCTCGATGATCTCGCGGAACAGCTGGCCAAAGGTCCCCATGGTGCTCAGGACCAGCGACAGCATCCCGGCAAAAGGCCCGAGGCCTACAGCCGAGACGAACACGAGGATGATGAATAACGGTGGGATCACGCGGTCGATCGACAGGAACAACCGTACCAGCAGGCGTACGGGAAGGCTGGGCATCGTATTCTCTGCCGCAAGAAAGGCCAGCACCATCGCGAAGCCGCCGCCGATCAATGTTCCCAGGAAGGCCATGGACACGGTCTCGAGCACGGCCATGCCGATAGTCTCGTCGTGCCAGATCATGTTGAGATTGGGCGGAGACATGCTGTTGAAGAGGTCGGTGACATAGTGGAATTCGGTAAACAGCATGGTAGGGTCGAATCCCATAAACGCGCTGGCGCCCGCCACCAAAAGGGCGATGACGAGAAAGATCGTAGCCCTGCGTCGATAGCCGGCGGGAGATAAAACATCGATGGTTGGATTTTTCATTGGAAACGCCCTCCTTTGATCTTTTTCCGCAGAAAGTTCGAGACCCACTCACTCAGGAAGACGAGGATAAGCGTTACGATCAATGCGGTCGCCGCCCTGCCATAGTCGAGCATGGTAAACGAACGGTATAGCTCGAGTCCGATCCCCCCGGCGCCTACCGCTCCCAGGTACACGGAAAGACGGATGCCGTATTCAAACCGGAATAGTGCAAACGAGACGATCGACGGGATGATCGGCTGGATCACACCGAAGAGGATCACCTGCACCCTGCTCGCACCAATGGCTGCTATGGCATCGATGGACACGGGGTCCAGCTCTTCGATGGCATCGGCGATCAACTTTCCCAGCATGCCGATGCTCCCAATGGCCAACGCGAGCACGCCTGCAAAAGGCCCGAGTCCAAAGGCGGCGACCAGGAACAGCAGGATGATGATCTCCGGCAATGCCCGCTCCAGTCCGAGCAAGAACCGGGTAGCCTGACGCAGCCAGGCCGGCGCGATATTGGAAGCGGCCAGCAAAGCAAAGACGAGCGAGAAGACCGTTCCGATCACCGTCCCCACCAGCGCGATAAAGACCGAAGTCAATGCCGGCTGCAACATATCCGTAAAGGCGTCCCATTCCGGGATGAGGATATGAACGAGAAATCTCATGCTGTCGGCGATCCCATGGAAGAACAGATCCCAGCGTGCACCGCAGACCCAGGCCGCACCCTGCGCCAGTATCGAGAGTCCTGCCAGGGGTAGCAAGACCCGGCCATAACGCCGGAGCAGACTTAGCCGCACCGGTTTAATAGAAATTTCGTTCATGGTCCTCTGGATTTACGTAATTTATTTCCCCCGTCGCATCAGCCGTCAGCACAGGTGCATTTTCGATCTGCCGCAGTTCTTCCCCATAGATCTCCACGAGCTGGTGTGTCGTCAGCCTTGGATCACCGTCGTAGATGATGCGTCCTTTTTTTATCGCAATCACGCGGGTGCAATATTTCGCCGTCATCTCCGGCTGATGAAAGATGCCGATCACCGGCATCTCCTGGGCCAGCGGCTGGATCATCCGCATGATGATCTTGGCGTTGCTGGGATCGAGATTGGACAGCGGCTCGTCGGCCAGCAACACGCCGGGACTCTGGAAGATGGCCCGGGCGATGGCCACGCGCTGCATCTCGCCCCCGCTAAGACGATTTACACGTGGGTTGGCCAGGTTGCCGATCTTCACCTTCTCCAGTGCCGTAAGGGCCTCTTCCCGTTCTTTATCGGTGAAGCCATAGAAAAGACTACGAATAGTGCTGATCTGTCCGAGCCGGCCCAGGAGTACGTTGTCAAGCGCCGTGAGCCGTTGTACGAGATGGTAACCCTGGAAGATAATGCCGATGCGCCGGCGCAGATCCCGGAGCCTAGTCTTGCCGATCGTACAGAGATCCCACTTGCTGCCCTGCTGATCTTCCACGACCACCGATCCGCTGTCCGGTTTAAGCAGTCCGTTAAGACAGCGCAGGGTCAGGGTCTTACCGGCGCCGCTGGCGCCGAGGATGCCGACAAATTCTCCTTTCCGCACGGTAAAGCTGATGCCGTCCAGGAGCTTCCTGCCGTCGGGCAGGGATTTCGTGATATTGCTGACTTCGATCATGTGACTTTATTTTTTGGTGGGCGTCAGGTCGCCGATGCCGGCGGCTATCTTGCGCAATCCGTCGTACACCGAATCGTTAACCGTGATATAGCTGAGGCTGTCGGCCTGTTTGGGGAAATACATCGACATATAGGAATGGAAGGCGTCGTGCCCCAGCGGGTCTGTGGGCATGGCGAGAAAAGCCTGCCGGACCTTTTCCGTGAATTCGGGACTCACTTCGGGCCGCATACAGATGGGGCTCTCCACAATGGGGTCCGAGGTCCAAAGTCTGACCACATCGCCTTCCTTGACAACCCCTTCCCGGATCATCTTGTCGTACATGAGTTCGAAGACGCAACCCAGATCGGTCTTACCCGATTTAACAGACAGCAGCGAGGCCTGGTGGCTTCCGGCAAACATGGTTTGTTTGAAGGCGGTCTTTGGGTCCAGCCCTATCGAAGTCAGATACGCGCGCGGGATCAGATGTCCGGAAGTGGAAGCCGGGTCGGCAAAGCAAAGGGTGAGCTGATGCGATCTGGCTTTTACGTCATCCATGCTGTGAAGACCAGTCGAGGGATTGGTAATGATGATGCTTCGGTAGCTCATGGGTTTGCCGTTGAAACCCGGCGCCACCAGCGGTACGAGCTTTTGTTTTTGCGTGGCCAGGATATAGCTGAAGGGACTCAGATATGCCATATGAACCTTGCCGGACACCATCGCCTCGATCACGGTGGTATAGTCCGTGGATTGTTGAAATTCCACCGGCATATTCAGTTTGGTTTCCAGGTACTTCTTCACCTTGGCCAGCACCACCGTGGTTTCTCCCGGGTTGTCACCCTGATAGACGGCTACGATCAGCTTATAAGGGACGCCGTTGGCGTCGAGGGCCGTTTTGCTTCGGCATCCTGCCATCGCCAGCAGCAGCCAAAGGCTCGTCAGGAATATCCGGGCACTCCGCCACGGGGCCGGGAATCGCGGGTTCCGGCCACCACCCCACAGGACCGGCGCGTTCAGGTTCATCTTCATACGGGAATAGTTGAATATTTGTCCAAGAAAACATCGAGGTTCAGCAGGTCGTTGAAACGTTCTTCCAGCGTCGCCCTATCCCAGTCCCACCATTGCGTTTCCAGGAGCCGGTCGATCACGGCATCGGGGAATCGCTGTTTGATCACTTTGGCCGCAATGCCGACGGCAACCTGGTAGGGGCCGACGTCTTTGGTGACGACCGCCCCGGAACCGATCACCGCGCCCGTGCCGATGCTGACACCGGGCATGATCACCGCGCCATGGCCGATCCATACGTCATGGCCGATCTTGCAGGCATGGTCTTTTCTCCATTGGAAGAATTCCGCATCGTCGGCATCGCCAAGGCCATACTGGCGTCGCCGATAGGTCATATGATGTTGCGTCACCCGCCATTGCGGGTGGTTACCGGGGTTGATTCGGACGCTGTTCGCGATAGAGCAATATTTGCCGATCTCCGAATAGATGATCTGGACATTGCCGGCCGTGTAGCTATAGTCGCCGAAATCGCTGTCTACAAGAAAGGTATTTTCACCCAAAGCCGTCCAGGCGCCTACCCGGCTATTGCGGATGCGGCAGCTGGGATGGATATACGGCTGCTCGCCCAGGGCCTCTTTTGCCGGCGGGGTGGGCGGATGCGGATAGTGATCGATCTGCTGCATGTCGTGCGTTTTGGTGTTATAGATGATAGCGGGGATAATCCTCCTCGCGGTAGAACGCGGAGAGATGATGATACCGTCGTAGACCCGTGAGCGAGAGGTTGAAGGTGGGCTTCGCCTGCTCGAATTGTTTGTTGATGTCGTACACGACCGCGGCCAGCGTCTCGCGTTGCGTGGCATCGAGATCCGTTTCGATATAGGCGAGCGTGATATGCCCGATAAAGGGTCGCGTCATCCGGACATCCAGGGTGCTTAGATGCGGGTCGGCATAGAAGCCGGCGCGGAAATCCAGGATGCGCTGGTAGGCGGGTTCGCTGTCGAAGATGCCCAGCGCACCCAGTGCGGTGCCAAAGATGCTTACGCCGATGAGCCGCATCGGCAACACGCGATGTGGTAATGAAGGCAGCCGCGTAAAAGCACGGGCTACCAGATCGGGATACACGGGTTCCAGCCCCGGACGATGGATGTGTTGAAGAAACCGTTCTTCCGACAAGTTGTTGGCTACCGTTTGGTGAAAGCTGCCGGTCGGCAGGAGGTATATCGCGTCTTCCCAGGGACATTGGTCCACCAGGTCGTGCTGTACTGTTTTCAGCATGCCGGTGAGGCCATCGTTATCGTCGTTCTCGTCGACCATGGAGATGACCGCGAAGCCGGGGTAAGATTGCGGCACCCAGCCTACCCCATTGCGTTTATAGTTCCCCGAGGGCCGGAGCGCCAGCGCCCGTTCCAGCAGGCGGTCTTGTTCCAGCTCGCGGAACTGCCGGTCGACATAGTCTTTGTAGGAGAGGTCCATAAAAATTATTTTGTGGCCGTCTGCATGACCAATACACCATCGACCATGCTGTGGGTGATCATCGGCAGCTCATCCTGCAGTCGTACGATCAGCAGGTCGGCCGTTTTGCCTATTTCGAGGCTGCCGAGCTCCTGCTCCAATCCCACAGACTCCGCGGCATGCAGGGTTGCCAGGTTGGCCGCCTCGTGCAGCGGCATGCCCTGCCGGTGCAGCTTGAATACGGAATGGAGGATCGCCGCAGGATAATAGTCGGAACAAAGGACGTCGACGGCGCCTTCGCGCACGGCTGTGGTCATATCCAGGTTACCCGACATGGACCCGCCTCGCAGGATATTCGAGGCGCCCCCGGCCACATGCATGCCCATTTGCATGGCATACCGGGCCGTTTCCATATTGATCGGAAATTCGCAGATACTCACGCCGAGCGCGAGCATCGCGTCCACTTTTTCGACCGTATCGTCGTCATGCGAAGCTACGGGCAACCCGCACTGACGGGCTACGCGCACCAGCGTCTCGAGCCGGTCGCCTTCGATCTTCGGGCGTCGCATGCGTTCCATCAATTCCTCCTCGAACTCTTCTTCGGTCTTGCCTTTTGCCATCACATGGCGCTTGAAGCTCTCCTTGCTCCACTGGCCCTGTCCGGGAGTATGATCCATCACCGAAAGCAGATCGATATATCCTCCACGTATCAGCTCCAGGCATTGTTCGTAAGCGCCGACGCCGCCGAGCTCAAAACGGAGATGGATCTTGTTGCGGATGAGCGTTGGCCGCTGGCCACAACCATGTACAAGATTGAAGACATCTGCACGACTGTATTTGCTGTGGCTGACGAGCTCCGCCACCTCGTATCCCAGGTGGAGTGAATGATAGACGGTGGTGATACCGCAGCTGCACATTTTGCGTTCCAACTCGCGGAACGCTACGGCTACGGGGATATCGGCCCCGGGGCGCGGAACGATCTCGACATCCATGGCATCGGTGTGGATATCGATGATGCCCGGCATGACATAGGCGCCGCCCGCGTCGATGACCTTGGCGATGGAAGAACCCGGCTCTGTGATAGTGGTTCCCACCTGCCGGATCCGGTCTCCTTCGACCCATACCGAGCCATTGGGAATAACCGTATAGGGAGTGACGACTTGCGCGTTTTTGATCAGGAAGCTATTCATATTACTTGGGTTACTGTGGAGATAATACGCCCGCCCTGTAGATGCAGCCGGCGGTCGGCCAGCTTTTCCAGCGTATATTCATCATGCGAGATACACAGGACGGCCGTTCCATGTTGTTTGAGCTCGCGGATCAACCCGATGACCACATCTTTAGTCCGGGTATCCAGCGAAGCCGTAGGCTCGTCGATGAGCAGCAGCCGGGGACGGGCGATGATCGCACGGGCTACATTGACCCGCTGTTGCTCGCCGCCGCTAAACGTCACCGGATAGGCATCCCAAAGGCCGGAGGGCAATCCCACGGCTTCCAGCAGCGTTTTGGCGCGTGTCCTGGCCAGGTCTTTGTCTTTCTCGGTGCGGAACAGCGGCTCGGCTACCACGTCTATCGCGGATACCCGGGGGATGACACTAAGGAACTGAGAACAATAGCGGATCTCGGAACGACGTAAGGCGATGATCGCATGATCATCGGCCGTTACCAGGTCGACGACGCCATTAAGCGAGCGGTAAAGGATCTGACCCGACGTCGCCAGATAGGTGCGGTGCATACATTTCATCAGGCTGCTCTTACCCGACCCGCTTTTTCCCGTGAGCCCGACGATCTCACCTTCCCCGATGGTCATATCGATATGCTGCAAGGCCGTGATATGCTTCTCGTGCAGGATATGCAGATCGAAAGTTTTGCTCAGGTTATTGACTTCAATGATATTCATGGTTATAGTAATGAACTGACCAAAAGTTGAGTATAGGCATGCTGCGGGTCCTGCAGGATCTGATCGGTGAGCCCGGCTTCGACGATGCGGCCATTCTTCATCACGAGCGTACGGTCCGTCAACATCCGGATGACCGAGAGGTCGTGGCTCACGACGATCATGGCGACGCCCAGTTCCTGCTGCAGTTCGCGGATCAGGTCCAGCACCTTGGCCTGTACGCTGACGTCAAGCCCCGTGGTGACCTCATCGAGGAACAACAGCGGTGGATTATTGGCGATGGCCTTGGCGATCTGTACGCGTTGTTGCATCCCGCCGCTGAAGGTGCCGGGCGTGTCGTCCATGCGCCGGACGGGGATCTCCGTTTTTTCCAGCAGATAGGAAGCTCTTTCGCGGATGCCGCCTACATGCATCTGCCCTGCCATGATGAGCTTCTCGGCGATATTGCCACCGGACGAGAACCCGAAATTCAAGCCCTCGCGGGGGTTTTGATAGACCATGCCCATGAGATGATTCCGGATACGGCGCTTTTGCTGGCCGGAGGCCTCGAGGATATTCGCGCGGCCCTCTTCATAGGGGGCGAGCCAGGCGCTGCCGGCGGTTTTTTCCAGATCGAAATACAACAGCTTGACCACGGTGCTCTTACCCGAACCGCTTTCCCCCACGATGCCCAGCACCTCGCCGGGATACAAGTCGAAGCTGATGCCGGCGCAGGCGACGATGCTGTCCGTTTCGGGACAGATATTGGAGTTTACATGCGGTCCGGTGAGTTCCAGGGTCCGCTCGCCCGGCTCGCCATATATTTTTGTCAGGTTCCTCACACGGAGCAACCATTGGTTGTCTGCACTCATGGTTCGATTTGTTCTAAGTAAGGATTAGTGAATGGTTTAACCGGCTGGCCAAGCCGAAGCTTATCCAGGTAGTTGCTGTCGTTGACGATGAATTGTTTAGAGCCGTCGTCGAAGAAGAGCTCGTCGAGAAAAGCGCGGCGTGACCCCGTTTGATAGCACGCCTGCCCGTTAAAGTCCTCGATGTGAAAACGGACATCCTCGAATTCCAGCGGCTCGACGGTAGTATGCGGCGGCACGGCATAGAGACGTTTCTCGCGCCCGGCGCCAAAGAGATACAGGGTCTCGCTCTGGTGCAGGTTGGGGACGTCCCAACGCGGTATCGGGGAGGGCGCCATGATATAACGGCCGTTCACTTTTACGGGATAGCCGGCGCCGAGCATGATATCGCCATGCCGGACAAAGGACTCGTAGAGCGACACCCACATCTTCGCATAATCCGCTTCGCCATGCATCTGGCGGGTGCGGAACTCATAGCGCTCTACGGAACGCAGCGGCTCGGGTTGCGGCACCTGGAAGACGAAGATCTGTTTGTCGGTAAGCACCTCTTCGGTGATGCGGTGACGGGTTTGGATCAGGGTGGCTTCGGTGGTGTCGAAGGTGGTCTTGCAGCCCGTCATCATCTGCACAAAATCGCGGAGGTTGCAGGCATTGACGCTGGCGTCGCTGCCCTGGTCGATGATCTTGAAGACGTCGTCGCGGCCGATGATGGCCAGCGTAACATGCAGACCGCCCGTTCCCCAGCCGCGCGAGATAGGCATTTCCGGGGAAGAATAAGGACATTGATAACCCGGGATCGCCACCGCTTTGAGCAGCTTGCGGCGAATCTCCTTTTTCGTCGATTCGTCGATAAAGGCGAAATTATACCGGCTCCGGAATTTTTTGTTTTCGATCATACAAGTTCTTTGGCTTTTTCCTGGCCTTTGCGAATCGCCGCACGCACATTGCTGAGACTGGCCTGGAAAGTGACGTAATGTGGCAACTTGAGATGGTTGACGAAACCCATGGCTTCGATCCCTTCCGTGTGATACAGGACGAACTCGGCGTCGGTGGCGGGACTTTTGCCGTCCGGGGAACGCATGGCGCGGTCGAGGATGCCCATGCAAATGGCCTTGGTATCGTTTTGTCCAAAACAAAGTCCGTAACCGATGGAATAGTAGGGGATCGACTTTTTCTTTTTCGTCTTCGTGCTGGTGATCATCTCCGCTTCGGTGACCTCGATCTTGCCGATATACCGCACACGGCCCGAATTGTCCCGGACGCGCAGCGGCACCGTCCCATACCGTAACTCGCCTACCGTGGGATGCGTGTTCCCAAAACCACGGAGACTGCTATACCCCAGCGCCATCAACCCCCCGGTCTCGGACCTGGCCATCATCTGCAACCGGGCGCTCCGCGGCGCGGGGAATTTGATCGCCTCCCTTGTGATATCTTTTAGGGTAGTATCCTCGTCGTTGCCTACCGGCTGCAACAGTCCCTCGCGGCGGAGCAGGTCGATGACCTTGTCGAAGGTGGTGATGCCGGCAAAGCGCTGCGGCTCGATCCGGTGCGCCATATCTGCCAGAAAATGTTGTACGGTCTCTGCGGTCTCTTCCGCCAGTGAAGTATCCAGCAACCGCTGCGTATAGTCGCGCGTAGGGCCCAGCACCTGGCCCCCGGGGATCTCCCGGAAGGAGGCGGAGATCTTTCTGCGGACGAACATCTCCCGCGTATCGATGGTCTCTGAGTAATAGTTGCGTTGCAAGGTGGTAATATAGGCACGCAAAATAAAGGCGGCTTCGAACACCTCGCCCTCCGATTGTTTGAGCGCGATGGCGGCATATTCAGGAGCATAGAGACCTCCTTCGCCCATGATCTTGTCGATAGACAACCGCATCTGCGTCTGGATCTGTTGAATGGTGATGGGCGGCGTTTGTTCCTTGAGCCGGTAGAACTCTACCAGTTCTTTGGCATTGCCGATAGCATCGGCGCCCCCCTTGACGGCTACATATCCCATAGTATAATGATTAGAAAATTAAATAGCTTCCCAGCGGATACGGCTGCTGCGCGGAATGCCCGCCACACGGCCGTCGCCGTCCGTAAGGATCGTATCGACCCCCAGCGGGAACTCGATATTGGATTGTTGCAGGCCTTCCATCAGGGTGGCATTCAGCCCGCGGACAAACAACATCTTTTTATCCAAGATACCCGGGCCCTGAAGCGTGAGGGCGAGATCATTGCCCGTGTGCCCGGCGGCCGCGCCATCCGGGATCATTCCCAGCCCCGAAGGCTCCGTCGCCAACGCTCCGACGCTTAGGATAAGTGTCGCCCCTTCTTCGGGATAAGGAAGGCTGCCTTTTTTCATCGCCTCGACGAGCACTGCGGAAGCACGCCCCGACGCAAAGACAAAATCGGCCTCTTCCAATGTCGCCGGCCGGGCCGATGTATTCACGAGGAGATAACGTGACGCGGGATCAGCGCCGGGACCATCTACGAAAAAGCTGACATCCGCATTCAATAGGGCGAATCCTACCAATGCCGCGGCGTCCGTGAACACCCGGGAGCCTGGCTGCGAGGCCGCTCCTGTCACCGCGGAAGGCACCGCTCCCGTCGCTGGGGCGGGTATTGCCAGCAACAACCGTGGGAGGATATTGATCTTGCCAGGCCGTGCCATGGCATCCAGCAGCAGGCGGTAGTGCTCCTGCGCGTCGAAAACCGGATCGTATGCTGTTTCTCTTTGCATTTGCATGAGCTATTCCTCCTCCATTAATTTGAAGTCGACTTTTGTCCGTTGAATATGTTTATGCTCGGTGAGCACCTTCGCGGCGATGAGGGCCTCCTGCTCTTTCAAAAAGGCATCGACCCGCGCACCGCGCGTGTCCGCTAATTGTAGTAAGGCGTCCACGAAAGCGATACAATAACTTCTCACGGGTTCATCACCCAGGCAGATGCCGAAACCTGGTTGGCCATCGACATTGACCTCGCATTCCGTGATCAGGGCCTCGCCTAAATAAAAGGGTTGTCCTTCCACCGAGTCTTCCGCGCGGATCATCGTAGTCGCTATACCCGGCTGGCGGATCACCTGCACGGTGCAATGTTGCTCCATCTCCCGCACGAAGGCTTCGAGGGGTTCGAGGGCACATTCACAAAGAATATAATCGGCTTGCTGCATCACTTAACTAGGTTTCGACGAAAGTAGCAGCCAAATGTGTGGGGATTGTTAGGAACGGAAACGAAGTTTATTAGTTGATTTTTACAGCGCTTTCTCGTTGAGCCGGTATCCTACGGACCGCACCGTCTCGATACCATCTTTATAGGGT
>DASYZH010000114.1:0-11365 GCA_035946435.1 Puia sp.
AGATCCTGGCGGCATATAGTCCGGGAGTACCTGCCACTATCAAAGATTCCATATTAGCTGTTGCGGACCGGCAGCCGGCCCGGACCCGTCGTATCTGGGACCTGCTATCGACGATGCCAAATGGACTGGAGATGGCTTACCTGGAGCGACTGGAGCCAGCCTATGCCGACTCCCTAGAGGATTCGCTGGCTGCACATATCCTGCTTTTCTATGGAGGACGGTTGCATTTTAAACACGAGCTATATAGACGCGCCATCGAGGGGCAGCTTTCACCGATCGCGCGGATCTCGATCAACAATCGGATACTCGACGTACTCTTGCAGGATCTGCGGGAAAAGGGGGAGTATGCACGGATCATTCATCATGCGCAGGAGGCAGGTGATGATGCCCTGGTGGTGGGTTATGCTCCTGCTGCGGCCCGGCAGGCGGCGATTTTGGGTTCGCATTTCGAGGCGTCGCGGTTGTGGCATACGGCGATAACGCTTTACCGCGGGACGGAGGTTTCGACGCTTTTGGGTTTTTATGAAGCGTATGCCTATGAATGTTATCTGACGAACCGGATCAAGGAAGCCATCGATTTTCAGGAAAAGGTTTTGAAGTTGAGGAAGGAGGCGGGTGAGATTGAAAAACTGGGCGAGTCTATCCGTTTTCTCTCGCGGCTTTGGTGGTATTATGGAAACCGGCGTCAAGCGGAGCATTTTGCCGCGCTGGCCATCGAGACGCTGGAGCCGGCGGCTGCTTCGCAGTCGAAAGCCATGGCCTATAGTAATCTTTCGCAGCTGAAGATGTTATCCTACCAGGGCGAGGAGTGTATCTATTGGGGTGAAAAGGCGATAACGATGGCGCAGGCGCTTGGGGATACGGAGGTCCTTTCGCATGCCCTGAACAACGTGGGTGTTGTAAAGATGGCGATACCCGCAAGCCGTGCCGAGGGGCAGGCCATGTTAGAAGAGAGCCTGCGGCTGGCCCTGAAACATTCGTATCATGAGCATGCCGCCCGGGCGTATACCAATATGGGAAGCATGGGTTACCAGATCAATGATCTCCGCTTTGCGGCGAGTGCGCTGGACGAAGGGATACGCTATTGTGAGGAGAGAGACCTGGATTCCTGGGCAGCGTATATGTCGGCCTATAAAACAAGGCTTTTGCTGCGAACGGGCCGATGGGATGAAGCCTGCGGGATAGGCCTGAGCGTGCTGGAGAACGTAGATCAGACGCCGATCGTACGGATCAGCGTGCTGGTGGTGCTGGCGACGATCCGGATGCGCAAGGGGGAAGCGGGGGTATTGCCGCTTTTGGAAGAGGCGCGGCAGATCGCGTTTACGGCGATGGAGTTGCAACGGATCGTCCCGGTGATGGTAGCCTTGCTGGAATATGAGTGGATACAAGGGGAGCGTTATATTGCCGATGAAGATATCGGGCGAACCGTAGTCATGATCCGGCAGACAGGCGGCGTGCATCCCAGCAGCGAATTCGCGTTCTGGCTGCGGATTGCCCGGGGGCAGGTGTTGGCCCTCGCGGAGGTGTACGCCGGATGGGATGTCTCGGGACCCGATGCTGTGCAGCGGGCGGCGGATATTTGGGCGGGGCTGGGGTGTAGCTATGACCGGGGGATGGTGTTGTTTGCCGGCGGCGAAGGCGAACAGCGCGAGGCGCTTTGTGTACTGGAGGAGCTTGGAGCAAAGGCGGCGATCATGCGCATGAAGATGACGATGCGGGCGGCGGGGATCAGGAACCTGCCGCGCGGTGCAAGGGAAGCGACGCGGAGGAATGCTGCACAGCTGACCCAGCGGGAGATCGATGTCCTGCGGTTATTGCGGGAGGGGATGAAAAATAAGGAGATCGCGGCGCGGCTGTTTATCTCCGCCAAGACGGTGGATCATCATATTTCGGCGGTGTTGTTCAAGCTGGATGTGTCGTCGCGGCTGAAGGCGGTGAATGAGGCGGCGCGGCTCGGGATACTTTAGCTGGGTACTGGGTGACCTTGACCCAGGCGCCGCCGCAGGTGGGCCAGTCGCCATAGCCCAGCATCCACCAGGCCGGCCATAGGCCTGCCCCGGTATCGAGCCGGATCCGCGCTAAGGGTTATTGTGAGGCCGAGCGCGGCGGTAATTATCAGAAATAGATGTTTCATTGGTTTGGTTTGGAAAAGCGAAATTTAGTTTGCAAATTAGTAGTTTTGGGGTAAATTGGGGTGTATGGTGGGGAAAAGCGAAGTATAATGCATAAAGCGGCGATAGAATTGGGGGAGAAGCTCAGGCAGCGGCGGGAGCTATTGGGTTTGTTGCAGAGCCAGCTTTCGGCTTTGTCGGGGATCAGTGCGCGGACGATCCAGCTGGTGGAGCAGGGGAAGGGTAACCCGTCGCTGGATACTTTGGTTCAACTTGCCGATCCGTTGGGCGTACGGCTGGAACTACTTTTGAAGGAAGAGGGGGGTGAGGTATGAGGGCTGCGCGGGTATATTACAATGGGCTGTTGGCTGGGGTTCTTTCGAATGCTGGTGGTTTGTATCGGTGGGCCTATGACAGGAATTACCTGGTTGCTGCCGGGAGCCGGCCGGTGAGTCTTACGCTGCCATTGCGGGAGGCACCCTATGAGAGCGATGTTTTGTTCCCGGCTTTTGTCAATATGCTGAGCGAGGGATCGAACAAGGCGGTGCAAAACCGGATGCTGAAAGTCGATGAGAAAGATTATTTCGGGCTGTTACTCGCGCTTAGCGGCGGCGACCGGGTTGGCCCGCTGACCATAAAAGAAGCCGATGAGCCTGCCTGAGATCACCGTGTGCCCGTCGACCCTGCGGCCGGGTTTTACCACTTTTAGTGCCTTGGCGCAAGCGGATCTTTTTGGCAGCCGTTCCAAAAAAGTGTCCCATGTTTTGCCTTTTGGGTCACCGGGGTCGACTATCGAGCTGACGAAGGAGTACAATGAAAAAAGGAAGAAGATCAGCTTTAGCGGAGTCCAGGAAAAATATAGTTTACTGCTTGAAAAGAACAGGCTGGTGCTTACCGATAACGGCGGGACCCATATCCTTAAACCGGTGCCTGTCGAACGGTTTGAACGGGTGACCGATCTGCCGGCCAATGAACACGTGAGCATGCAAATGGCCAAGCAGGTGTTCAAGGCGCGGATCGCCGAAGGCGGGATGTTATTCTTCGATGACGGCACGCCTGCTTATCTAACCCGGCGGTTCGATTATAAACCCGGTGGTGCGGGCTCGGGCAAGTACCAGCTCGAAGATTTTGCGGCGCTTATGGGGAAGACGCCGGAGCGGGAGGGGGACGATTTCAAATACAATGCGTCTTACCTTGATGTTGCCCGGATCATCCGTCGATATGCGGCGGCGGCGCCGGTGGCGTTGGTGGATTTCTTCCGGTTGCTGGTGATCAATTATCTGATCGCGAACGGGGACGCTCACCTGAAGAATTTCTCGCTGACGGAGACGGCGCATGGCGACTTTGTGCTGGCGCCGGCTTATGATCTGCTTTGTACTGCATTGCACACCGACGACAGCCTTTTGGCATTGCATGGCGGGCTTTACGATGGCGATCATAACGAAAAGACGTTTTTCGATACGGGAATGTATACGGGTGCCTCGTTTCTCGTGTTTGCGGAAAAGGCAGGGATCTCCGTCCCGATCGCGAAGGGGATACTCAACGATGTGGTGCAGGGGGTGCCTGCTGCCATCGAGCTGGTCGGGCGTTGTTTTTTGAGCGAGGTCGCAAAAGCCCGATATATTCAAGTTCTCCGCAGTAGGGTCCAATATTTGCTGCGGGTCTAGGGCAACCGTATTCCCGAACCAAACGTATTCAAAATGGACAAATCATTGCATTATGCGAATAGTGACACTTTGCTGCACGGTAACCTTGTTATTGCTTATGAGCAGCCTGGAAAGTAAAGGCCAGTTCTTTGTGGGCGTCGAAGGAGGGCCGAACATGAATTACCTGACGACCAGCAATGCCAGCGAACCATTTACCACTTATCAAGGCATGAAAGGGTGGAATATCGGTATCCCGGTGGGGTATAAGTTCTTCGACTGGCTTTCGGTTTCCGTGGCGCCTACTTACATCACCAGGAACTACGATATCGTGCGTACGGGTTTTTTTACCGGCGTATACCAGAAGAATTATAACACTTATTGGCAGTTGCCGCTGAACCTTCGGTTCTCTTTTGGCGGAAAGGAGTTACGTGGTTTTGTAGACCTGGGCGGCTATGCGGCGTACTGGGCGAGCGGGCGGCAGAAGGGTGTCGAGGCGAATATCCTGAATGAAGACGATACCGCCTTTGAAACGGTGAACCCTACCAGTATCCTGGGTGAGAATAACCCTTACAGCTATGATCAGAAGTATACCTTCAACAGCAGCAAGGACAACCGGCTGGAATTTGGGGTAGCTGCCGGGCTCGGGGTTAGTTACGAGCTTTTCGAGACCTATACCTTCTACCTGGAGGGGCGGTATTATCGTGCGATGACCGACCAGCAAAAAAATTATGAACTGAACCAGGCCCCGCGGTACAACGACAATTTCGGTTTGGCGCTGGGGTGCACGGTTCAAGTAAAAAAAATCGTTTCGCTTTTTAAAAAATAGCCGGACATGAAACTATCTCTTCGTATGCTTAGCGCTCGTGTAGCCCTACTGGGTATCCTGTGCAGCTTTCTGGCACTTGCCGGCTGTAGGAAAACCATTGCCTCTTCTCCCGAAGCTACCAGTTATCCCGGGGATAACTATCCGGATGTCTTTCAGAGCTTTTGGAATGGGATGAACACCAACTATGTCTTTTGGGGGATCGACACGACCAACTGGGACAATATGTATAAAGTATACAAGCCGCTTTTCGATCAGCTGACGGTTTTCGACAGCGCCCATGAAGCTAAGGCGGAGCAGTATTTTCAGCAGATGACCCAGGGGTTGATCGATTCGCATTATACGCTGGAATTCATGACGACGGGCAATAGCTTCAGCCCTGCGCAATACCGTAAGACGTTGACGGACCCCAATTATTTTTCGGACAGCACCTTCCCCAGCGCGGTGCTCGATTCGCTGATCCCGACCAAATATCTCGACAAGGGTTCGGTGGTCAAGGGTACCGATACTGTAACGCTGGAAGGAACGGCTACGCCCTTTACGGCGATCACCGGTACGCTTGGCGGGTCGGTCCTCTATTTGTATTTCAGCAATTTCGCGCTTTCGCAGGCGGGGGCCAATAGGCAGCCTGTGTTCAACCAATTCTTCACGTTGCTGCATCGTTTCAATAGCAGTCTCAAGGGGATCGTGATCGACTTGCGTGGCAATGGCGGCGGGGAGATCCAAGACCTGGATTATCTTGTGGGGCAGATGGTGACGAGCCAGTATACGTTTGGGTATACGCGGTATAAGAACGGGGTAAACCGGCTGGATTATTCGCCCTGGGCGCCGGCGGTAGTTAAACCCTGGGTGGGCGGTTCGGTGAATGTGACGGCGCCCATCGTGGTGTTGGGTGATCATCTTAGTGTGAGTATGTCGGAGATCACGATCATGGCGATCAAGACATTGACGAATGGGAAGTTCATCGGCACCCGGACCTGGGGCGCCAACGGCCCGCTGACATCGTCCGTGTATTTTGACGGCGGTCAGTTCACCATTGGCGGTGCGGCCTGGGGGGCCAGCGGCTATATGTTTGTCTATACCAGCTCTTCGATGTTCAAATATCTCAATGGGGACATCTATGAAGGGGTCGGCGTGCCGCCGGATATCTATGCGCGTGAGACGACGGCGGCTTATCAGAGCGGGGATGATCTTGTGCTGGATGCGGCGGAGAAGTATCTGGGGTTGTAATGCGGCTCCTGCGCCGGCCGGCGCGGGTTTCCTTAACAAGCGGTTAGGAAAAGGCTGGGGGTTTTAACCACGGGTTAACCGGGGATGGATATATCTTCGGAGCGTTGCTAATTAAAACCTCTTAGTTTATGGAAAACACCTTTACCAGAATGGGTGCTGTCATTCTATTGTTTGGAATGACGGTCACCGGTTGCAAAACCATTGGCCCGGGCGAAGTGGGATTTAAAATTCACCATGGCGTCATACAGCCGGGCATATTGACGCAGGGCCGGTATCATTACAATATTTTTTCTTCGAAGATCCTCAAGTTCTCGACCCGTATCACCGAGTATTCCACTATTATGAGTCCGCCGACGAAGGAAGGGCTCGAAGTGAAGGTGGATATCACCGTGCTGTATCATATCAGGCCCGAGGCGGTGCCTTCTATTTACTCCAGTCTTGGGCTCGACTATGGCAGAACGATAGTCAACAACAATTTTATGGCTATTGTGCGGGAGTATACCATGACTTACACTGCGGTGGAGTTGCTTGGCGAGCGGGAGACCATCGAAAAGAATATTGAAGACAAGCTGCGGGAGGCCATCTCTCCCTATGGGATCGTGATGGACGATGTGCTGGTAAAAGATATCGATATGCCTGCGCAGGTACTTGCGGCCATCGAGGCCAAGGCCAAGGCGGACCAGGTGGCGAAGCAGACCACGCTTGAATTGCAGACCAAGCGGGAACGGGAGAATTTCGATCTCGAGAGCCGGGAGAAGGAGTTGAAGTTTGCGCTCGATAAGCAAAGGAATGACTCGCTGATGATGCAGATCGAGGCGAATGCGATTCGCAGGTACCAGACGACTATCGGCCCTTCGCTGACCGACCGGCTGTTGAAATACAAGAGTATCGAGGTGACCAAGGAGCTGGTGAGCTCGCCGAATGCGAAGATCATTATTACTGACGGCAAAACCATGATGGTAAATAATGTCAGCGATAAATAGGTTTTTTTTTGCGTTGGCGCTAGGGGCGGTTGTTCCTGCGACTGCTCAGCGGCATTCGACGATTAGGTTCACTAAGTATGCGGGTTTTGTCGTGATGCGGGATGGGGATACCTTAAAGGGGGCGGTTTTTATGCCTTCTGATGGCTCTATGTTCGGTGCGCATATGGAAGGAGGAAATCGCCTTTTTTATCAGGATGTCCGGCACATACGGCTTTATCGAAATTGGGGTCCAGCGGGCTATTTTGATCTGGTTATAAGGCCGGGAGGGCTTTCTGGCAAGACCTGGCAGCTTGAAGCGGGAGCCGATTCGGCCGGGGTGATGGATAACGGCTTCTATGGCAGGTATGGCAGCCGGATGTACCTTTTTAATGGCCTTCGCCGTAAAAAGGTCTACGGGTCGTGGGCCTTTTATAAGCATTATATGCGGATTGCGCCGCTATTGCTCGACTTTATTCAGCGGTATTATCCTACGGACAAATCGTTCGCCGATGAGCGGGAGATGATCGGGTATCTGGCAGGCAGGGCGGTTGAGCTTAAGCGCTAGCGCAGGTGGCCTCAGAGCCGCGGGGCGGTCCTAGTTTCTTGGGACGATGCGGTTGAAGAAGCCGCCGAAGTTGTTTTGGCGGACGCCTTCTTCGCGGAAGAACTTGCCGGGGAAACCAAGATCGAGGGTGCTGGCGGCTTCGAGCTTTTTAAGGTCTTCTTCCGGGAGTGTTAGTTCGATGGATTTGAGATTTTCTTCCAGTTGCCCGAGTTTGGTCGCGCCGACGATGGGGATGCATTCGAATCCCTGCTGGCGGGTCCACTGGAGGGCGACATGGCTGGGTTCGACGCCCAGCTTTTCGGCGATGGCCATCACCTCGCGGGTGATGCGGGTGCTGTTGTCGTCGCGGCGGTTGCTTTCCGGCTTGACGCGGCCTTGTCCGCCTTTGAGATATTTGCCTGTGAGCGCGCCGCCGGCCAGCGGAGCCCAGGGGGTGACGGTCATGTTGTAGTGTTTAGCCATGGGGATGAGCTCACGTTCGGGTGTGCGTTGTAGTAAGCTGTATTCGACCTGCAGGGCGATGAAGGGGCTCCAGCCCATGAGTTCGGCCATGGTATTGCCTTTGCTGACGACCCAGGCGGGGGTGTCGCTGATGGCGGCATAGTTCACCTTGCCCTGGCGGACAAGATCGTCGAGGCCGCGGAGGATCTCGTCGATGGGGGTGAGGTCGTCCCAGATATGGAGATAGAGAACGTCGATGAAATCCGTTTGGAGGCGTTTGAGGCTCTGCTCGACGCTGCGCATCATGTTCTTGCGGTTGTTGCCGCTGGCATTGGGGTTGGTGGTATTATCCTTAAGCGAATATTTGGTCGCGATGACGAAGAAGTCGCGGTCCCTTTGCTGGATGAATTCGCCGATAATCTTTTCGCTCGTTCCTAATTTATAGATATTGGCCGTGTCGAGGAAGTTGCCACCTGCACCAGCGAAGGCTTCCATGATGGCGAAGCTGGTGGCTTTGTCGGCGCCCCAGCCCGCTTCTGTGCCAAAACCCATGGTGCCGAGACATAATTCCGATACTTTTAGACCGCTGCGACCGAGTAATCTGTAGTTCATGGCGCAAAGGTAGCGTTGTCACCCGTGACAGGAACGATTTTTTAACAGGGCTTGATATATGATGAATATTTATTATCTTTTGGGTTCACTAAATTTTATTGAAGATGAGAAAGCCCCTATTCGCAGCCGCAATGGCTTTGCTCGCCGCCTGCAACAGCAATCCTGGTGCACCGGCGACCGATTCGACCAAGGTGAAAGCTACGGATTCTTCTGCCGCCATGATGCGGCCGATCCAGAGTCCCTATCCCATTTTGTATTCGTCGAGTTTTGCGATGGATGATCCTAAGAATGCGGAGACCATACTGGCGCTTTGGAAAGCTTATGATGCCGGCAATCTGAGTTCCGTCAAAGACCTTTTGGCTGACACGGTGGACGTCTATCTGGCCGGGGGCATGCATATGCGGAGTTCCCGTGACAGTACGATCTCCGGGATCCAGGGTTTCCGCAACACGATGTCGGCGGTAACTGACCAGGTGAATGCCGTCATGGCGGTGAAGAGCACCGATAAGAACGAGCATTGGGTGCTGGTCTGGGGGATGGAAAAGGATACCCATAAGAATGGGAAGGTCGATTCCGTTCAGCTGCAGGAGACGTGGCGGTTTGATGGGAATGGGAAGGCGAATTTGCTTTATCAGTTTGCGGAGAAGAATTAGCGCTATGTCGCCCGGGTGGGGCCGGGCCGCCACGGCTAGTGGCGGTCCCAGAAGGCCGGGGGCTCGATCCCAAGCGAGCGGAGGTAGACATAGCCCTGGCCGCGATGATGGATCTCATTATCAATGAAATATAGCAAGGTATTGTAAATGGGCTGGTTATAGAGGCCAAAGGCGGCTTCTACCTGTTCCAGGCGGCCTTCGGGGATCTCCGGCCAGAGGCGGTCGATGAGTTCGGTGACCTCGTCCCAGCGGCGGAGGATATGGGCTTTGTCGTGCCGGACGGAGCCGGCTACGTGGTGTTCCAGGTCGCCATCCTGTGCCCAGTTACCGGTGATGATGCCTTTCATACCGGGTTCGGCCATGCCGATCATTTCCAGTGCCAATTCGCAGAAGGGGCGCATTCCGCCGATCGAATAGGACTCGAAGGCTTTATCGGGGAAGGCTTCGATGACGCGGCGGGTGACGCGGCGATGGCCCTGCCAGTGTTCACGGAGGGCGGACATGGGGAGGATGACTGCGGTGGCTTTTTCTTGAGTTGTCATGGCTTTGTTGTTTTGATAATGTAAAGGTCGGATGGGGTAGTGACAGCGGTATGTCAGGAGGGTGGCAGGCGGCAAAAAAAAAAGGTCGCTCTCCTGAAGGAGAACGACCGGGCGACGAAAACGAAGGGGTTAAAATTTGCCTCTGTTTAGTACGGGGCAATGTAGGTGTAGGTCTTGTTGCCGATGGTCCATACTGCTTTGTAATAGTAGTAGTTTCCTGCGGTGGGGCAGCCGGTGGGATTGCCATCGGAATCGAGGCCATAGGTGACACTCATGGTGACGGCGGGGCGGATGGTCTCGGTCTCACCGCTGGTGAGCTGCCAGTCACAGGACTGAGCGATGACCATGGGCTGCAGGATGAGCTGCTCGAACGAATTGCCATAGCGGTTCGTACCCCAGATAGCGATGTCGTTGTTAGTCCCATCGGAATGGGTACCTGTGGTAGTCTCTACGATGCCATCGTTGTAGGTGAACTGCCGTTGCTTGGCTACGCTCCAGGTGCGGGTGGCGCTATCGGCGAATTGGATGGTCACGTCGTTGGCCGTGACGGTATGTGTGATCGTGCCGCGGGTAGCGAGATCACGAAGCAGGCCACCGGTGACATTGGTGAAGGTATAGGTTCCGTTGATGGTAATGGTCTTGTTGTCGCGGACGCGGGTGATCTTGAGGTTATCGATATTAACCGTTACGACGGCTCCACTATCACGCCAGTGCGTACCCACGGGGATCGAGATGGTGACGACACCGGTGCGGATACGGTTGCCCCAGCAGTTGGCACCATTGTAAGTGATGACCAGCTGACGAAGGCCGTTGGCGGTGTCGGTGGTGACGGTAGCATCACAGATGCCGAGGTTGAGGATCAGCCCTACGCCACCGCCGGCGGTTTCTACGCCATTGGTTTCGCTGGTCGTGCTGATGCCGCTAAAGGCCGCGCTGCTGTTAAGGGAATTGTTGACGTCATTTTCTGCGTTGTTCAACTCGGTAGACACCTGTGCCTCGTCGTCGGCCTGGGTTTGCATCTGCGTAGTGCTCGTGTTCGGCGAGGTGCTTGTACCGGAATTGTTTCCACCATTTGAATTGCTTTTGTTGCAAGCAACGATCAGGCCGGCAACGATGATCGTAGAGGCCAGCGTGATTGATAATTTCGTTTTCATGTCTAGTAAATTTTAACTGTTTGTTGAAAGTAGATCGCCGATGGTTGTCGGGGTTTAACCCATTAACAAAAGAAATTTGCCATTTGAATTATTTTTCAAAAATTTACATATGGCAATTAAACTTTTTGGGACCCGGCGGGTCACAGTGCACTGGCTCATGCTGACGGCGATGCTGAGCCTTGGGACCTTTTCACACGGTTATGCGCAGGTCGCCAGCGCTAATGTCTGTAGACCTTCGGCCCGCACCACCGGTGCGGCCCTCGGTCGCGGGCTTGCGCCCGTGGACGAAAACGCTACCGCGTTTTCAAGATTGCGCGTGATCGTATTGACGGATATCGAGGCCGATCCCGACGACACCCAATCGCTGATCCGCTTTTTGCTTTATTCCAATCAATGGAAGGTAGAAGGGTTAATTGCCACCACCTCGATCCATCAACAACATCGCGTGGCGCCGGAGAGCATCCTGAAGGTGCTGGCCGTTTATCGGCGGGTGCAGCCAAATTTGCTTTTACATGAGAAAGGATTTCCTACCTATGATGAATGGCGGCTGAAGGTCAAGCAGGGACTGGCCGTATACGGGCTGCAAGGTGGCGGGGAGGGTAAAAGGTCCGAAGGGTCCGACTGGA
>DASYZH010000115.1:0-79857 GCA_035946435.1 Puia sp.
AAACATTCCGCCGCCGCCCTTTTTCTTTATTTCACGCAATGTATCGCGATCACCTACTTCGGCATCCTGCTGGTTCAGGTCTTTCACCTCGAATACGTCATCATCCTGCTTTTCGCCATCATCTTCCTGATCTTTAAAAAACGTAGCCTGCGGTTGATCGCCCTCGGAGCGGCCACTGCCGTCTTTCTCCTGCTCGAGTTCGCCTATTTCCGCAACGGGTACAAACACATCGACACCATTCCCTTCGCAGCCGTCTTCCTGATCAATTTCCTCGTCATCTGCTCCATCATTACCATCACGACCATGGTCAGCGTACCGTACGTAAAAAGCAATGACCTCAAATACGAGCTGCAACGGGCGAACAAGCTCATCAAATTATTCGCTGCCCAGCTGACCCATGAGCTCCGCGGCGCGCTCGACAATATCCAATACCTCGCGCAGCTGCTGCGGACGGCGTGCCGCAAGGACAAGCACCTGAAACACGTTGAACCGCTCGTAGATGCCGCCTGGTCCGTAAGCTCGGGCGCGATCGCCATCGTCAACAACGTGCTCGACATGGCGGAGATCGAGGCAGGCAAGACCTACACCATCGTCAACGAAGCCTTCAGGGTAGCCGACTATTTCGATAAGATCATCGAGGTCCATAAGATCATGGCCCGAAGAGAGCAGTTCTCCCTCGAAATGGAGATCGATCCCGGGATGCCGCAGGTGATCATCAGCGACCCCCTCACGGTCAACCAGGTCCTCACCAACCTGCTGACCAACGCCTTTAAATACGGCGCCAGGCAATCTACGGTGAAGGTAACGGTCAAACGCTCCGGCTTTCATTGGCTCCTGAGTGTTTCCAACCGGGGCCCCGGCATCCCCCCCGAAAGGATCGCCTCCATCTTCGAGCTGTTCTATACCGGCAAAACCGGCCATATCCAGGGCTCCGGCCTCGGGCTCTACATCGTCCGGTCCAAAGTACAGGCCATGAACGGCACGATCACCGTCGACAGCACCCCCAATGGTGAAACGCGTTTCACCGTCGCCCTGCCGCTACGCGAGGGAAAACTGCGCGACCTGCCGGACGGCACCGGCGGAGATCCCGAAGCGGAAGATTTCCAAAAGTCCTTTATCCTCGTTGCCGAAGACAACAAGCTCACCTCCTTCCTGCTCGCCCAGTTCCTCCGCGACATGCAGTGCGCATATACCATCGTCAGCGATGGGTTGCAATTGCTGGAGGCGATAAAAAAATGTCCGGACCAGGGCCCGGACATCATCCTGCTGGATTGTCATATGCCGAACATGAACGGCGAAGAAACGATCCGCCGGCTAAAACAAGACCCCGTTACCGCCCATATCCCCATCATCATCACCACCGGCGACGTCTTCACCGCCAACATCGAACGGCTGCTGGAAGCAGGGGCCAGCACCTATCTCAAAAAACCCATCGATCACCTGGCCCTGCGAAAAGCCATCAGCCTCTACCTGAAAAAGCTGCCGCAGAACTAGCAGGCGATCCCGCCGCGGAGACCGCCGTGCCCCCGAAGCCAGACGCCGAGGCCGAAGCCACCGTCGCCAGCGTGGTCTCGACCCAGAGGCTTTCTGCCCGTTTGTATCTCCCCGAATAACAATGCCATAACCAAATGGCCTGCACACACCGGACAATCCCCTCACAATGCGCCCGCAGCTGCATCGCCGAAGGCCGGTCGGCCGTCATCAGCTTTCCGCTCTCAGCGGTAAAAAAGTCCAACAGCGACAAAAGCTCCAGCAACAACGCCCTGACGATGCCCGCCGCCCGGCCGATCGCGTCCTCCAGCGCATACCCGTCATCGTTAAGCGCGATGATCATCACCAGGTTGGAATCCGATCCGTTGTCGATCACCTCTTTCTCGAAAGAGAAGAGGTCGTTGGACAGCCCGGCAAACGCCGCCACCACCCAGTGGAGTCGCTTCAGCGGCTGCGCCAGCCCGTAACGGCGCAATTTCTCCCAGTCGAGAAAGGCCCCTTCGCTGAATTCGATCCACATCAGGATGTGATGAACGCCCCCCAGGTGACACCGGTAGTCCATGTATTCCGTGATCCCGGGAATTCGCCCCTGCGCGGCGACATTCCCATCCGTATGGGTGATGCCGATATGATACCGGTAGACCTCCAGGAATTGCCCGAACCACCACTGCGGGGAATGATCCTTGAACTCCCGCAGGATCTCCGCGTTGACCAGTTCCAGCGGATCGGCATCGGCATCGACATGCAGCGCCACATCGAGCCGCGACATCCGCAGGATCATCGCCCGGGCGGAAGCCTGCCGGTCCGCCGGCAGATGATGAAAGGTATCCCGCCCCATCACATCATTGAGATAAAAGCCCAGCGTAAGGTTTTTCATCATACAGAACATGCGGTAGGTATCTGCACCCGGATACAGATACAAGGCGCAACTGATATGGTGTTTCGCGCCGGGCAGCCAGCAACCGGTAGCCTCGCCGAATTCCCGGATACGTTCTTTCAGCACCTCGCTCTCGGGGTGCACCTTGAACTCCCTGCAGAATTTGTCGAACCGGAACCCGTCCGGTGAAAAGAGGGCCTCCAGCGAAATAGCCGGGCCGGCAATCATTTGCTCATAGTCCAAACGAATTTTTGTCATCGTCGAAAAAGCCCTTTCGGAAATGCTTTGTACTTTTTTCATGTTAAACTGTTTTTTAGTAAAGGTTAATACTTATAAAAACAGTAACAATGAAAACCCGCTGCGGTAAACACTTTCGCAGGGAAATACAGATAATTCAGTAGGGAAGTGAAGGTATACTTCAGTGTAAAATACGCCTATCGGCTCACCGGTTTATCGGCTTCGCTCCATTCGCCCGCCAATATCGCAAGGCCTCTTCCGCCTGTATCCCGTGGTCCTTATGCCATTCCGTGATCGTAGCCGGATCATGATATTCCATCGCCAGGCTTTCATGCGACAACCGCAACGTGCCCCCAACATACCTGCACAGGTACATCGGGTGGATCGAGGTATGCGGCTGCGCATATTCGCCGGGTAGGCGCGTGTAGAGCCCTAAAAGCGCTACCGGCTCGATCTCCAGGCCGGTCTCTTCCCGGAATTCCCGGACCAGGGCATCCGCCGGCCGCTCTCCCCGCTCAACCCATCCGGCAGGTAAGCCCCAGCAGCCATCGTCTTTGCGCCGTTCCAATAGCAACCTTTCGGTTTTATCGAACAGCGCCCCCTGCACGCCGATCTTTGGTGTGATGTAACCCAGCTCGCGGGTAAATCTCTTGCGGATCGCCGGACTTTCCAGCCCCGTGATGTCCGCATAGCTGTCTGCCGCCAGCTCAAGCAGTTTCCGATAGCGTTCAAGATCGTACGGGTCCTTGGCATAATTCAATCCCAGCTGTGCGATCGCGCTGATCTCATCCAGCAAGTCGAGATAGTTCCTTTGCATAAGTGCAGGCAAGATAAGGCATTCCGGCGTGGGCGCTGTGGGCTTCGTGGGCTCTGCGGCCTCTGTGGCAGAAGAATTGCATATCATATATAAAGCCATTGTTATGGAAAAGTCTAATCAATCCAATCAGCAAAACCAGGATGCTAAAAAGCAATCGGCCTGGAAGGGATCCTCGCCCGAGGACGTCACCGGTAAACCACCCAATCCCAATAAAGCCATGGGCAACGCCGCCAATCGCGCACACAAGCAGGACCAGACCCGCAAGTCCGGCCCTACCAAAATAAACGAAGACGACTCGGATGAAATGGGTAGCGGCAAACGTCAGGACGACAATTGAAGTCCACGCAAAAAAAGGGCAGTCGACAGAATCGGCTGCCCTTTTCCCTTATCTTTGAAGGGAACAACCATTTTTTGCAGTCCATCAATGCCTTTGAAACCTAGCCAGTCCCTTGTTTACTATTACGCCACTGCCGCGGCCATCGCGATGCTGCTGGTTCTATCGTGCCGCCGGCCGTCTTCTTTTCCAGCGGATCACACCGCCTACTTCGATCGCGTCTATCATACGCTGGACAGCCTCAATCTCCCGCCCCCGCAGGCCTTCCAGCTGCTCGATTCCAGCTTCTATGCGATCGCCACACCCGGTATCAACGATCGGCTTCGGCGATATGATTACAAAGGCCTTTATTATTTCTACCAGGCCCATGATCTCGGCCGCGACATGCTCTATGTGGACAGCAGCCTGGAAGTCCTGTCCACCCCGGAGATCCGGGCCCGCTATTCCAAACAATACGCCAATGCGCTCCTGAACAAGGGCGAGATCTTTCAATACCAAAAGAATTACGAGAACGCCCTTTTCTACTTCTACAAAGGACGCCAGGCCATCGACAAGCTCAACGACAGCTGCACCATGGCCGAATATACCCAGCGTCTCGCCATGGCCAGCTTTCAACAGACGCGTTTTGCCGATGCCCGGCATTTCTTCGAGCAGGCCTTTCGTGAACGCGGGACGTGCGGATCCGAATTCAAGGCCTTCGCCTATCGGCAGTCCGATCTCGATAACATCGGCGAAAGCTATGCCGCGATGAAACGCTTCGACAGCGCCCGCTACTATTATGACAGCACATTGACTTTTATCAACAATACCGGTAGTCACTATCTCGATGATTCCAACCATATCGTTTATATAGAGACCGCCCGGGGAGTCATCTATGGCAACCAGGGCGATTGCTTCCTGGCCAGTGGCGATTCCGCCAAAGCCGCGGAGTTGTACCAAAAGAGTATCGACATCGACCTCCGCGCCCGCCACGACTCCGACAACGCACTGATCGTCCTGGTAAAGCTCGCCGACCTGCACCTGGCCCAGGGTCAGCTGGAACAGACTCACAAGGATCTCGACAAGGCCCGGGCGGCGCTCGATCACCGGCATGATCCGGACATAGAACTCTCCTGGCAACGGCTTCATGCGCTATGGCTCGAAAGAACGGGCGACCTCGCCCAGGCTTATCGGGCACTCAATCGCTGGATCCATACCCGCGATTCACTCAACAACACCGGCGACCAAACCGCCTCCATCAACTTCCCCAGCGAGCTCCAGCACCTGCAGGATCGCTATACCATCCAATCGCTGGAGGAAAAGGATAAGGTCAAAACCGACTATCTCCTGCTGGCCGTCTTTATCGTCGTGCTGCTGATCGTCATCCTGTTCCTCATCCGCCGTAATGCCCAAAAGACCCGATCCTATATCGGGCAGCTCAACCAGCTCAACAACTCCCTGAAGGTCGAGAACACGCAGACCCAGCTTGCCATCAACGCGCTCCATGAGAGCCAGGCCAGCTATCTGCAGACCCTCAAGACCGTCGCCCACGACCTGCGTAACCCCGTAGGGGCGATCTCGTCCGCCGTGGGCATCCTGGATCAGCAAACCAACCTCAGCGAGGACGCAAGGAACTGGCTCCTCCTTATCCGAAAGGGCTCCGAACAATCCCTCAAACTCGTCGAAGACATCATGCAGCTGGACCTGCCGCTCGGAACCCTGAAAAAAGAACCGGTGGCGCTCGCGCCGTTGTTGGAATCCTGCGTGAGCACCCTCTTATTCCGGGCATCGGAAAAAAAGCAGTCGATCCAGCTTCACGCCGAATCCATCACCGTGCCCATCGACCAGGAAAAGATCTGGCGGGCCATCATCAACCTGCTCGACAACGCCATCAAGTTCAGCCCCGAAGGCGTCGACATCGGGGTCACCTCCTTCCGGCAGACGAACAAGGCTGTCATCACCGTGGCGGACAAAGGCATCGGCATCCCCCCGACACTCATCACCAAACTTTTCACCGTCGACAACCAGGCCAAACGCAAAGGGACGGCGGGTGAGAACTCCTTCGGGCTCGGACTAGTCATCGTCCGGCAGATCGTTCAGGCGCATGGGGGCACCATCAGCGTCGAAAGCAAGGAAAGAGAAGGCACCACCTTCCGCATCGAACTCCCCATGCAATAGCACATGAGAACAATGCTCCTGATATCGGCTTTTTTCACCGCGGCGCTCGCCGCCAACTGTCAACCGGCCGCCGGCCAGCCGGCATCCGCCCAACCCACGCGCCGCGCGGCCGCCACCAAAGACACGCTCGTCACGAACTTCTTCCGCCGCACCACCGGCTGGGTCTCCAGCGACGGCGCCATCACCATCCCCCTAACGGACGGGCGAACGCTCTGGCTCATGGGCGACAGCCATATCGATGATTACGACCCCGCGACCGCCACCGTCAACTGTCTCTTCCAGGTGCGCAATGCCGCGCTGGTCCAGCCGCGAAACGATTGGGATTGGCACGATACCCGCACCCTCATCGGCACCGGCCCCGGCATCAAAAGCTTTTTAAAGAACAACCCCGACGACCGCTACTTCATCTGGCCCGGCGCAGGCATCCAGCTCAAAGACACGGTGTATATCTATTGCGCCAATATGAAGAATGCGCAATCGGCCGTCGAAGGTTTCGGTTTCGCCCATGCGGGCAATGACTGCCTGGCCAAACTCTCCTTCCCCGATCTCAGGATCGTCGGCTATGCCCCGCTGCAAAACTTCGACGAAATCGGCTTCGGCATCGGTTTTATAAAGAAAGGGCATTGGGTCTACGTCTACGGCCAAAAACTCGCCGGTCTTACGAACAGGCTCTATGTCGCCCGCTTCCCCGAAACCCGTCCCTGCGGCCCCTGGTCGTTCTATACCGGCGAAGGCTGGTCAGCCGACATAAAAGCGATCCAACCCATCGCCGCGCAAAACGGCATGTCCGGCACCTTCCAGGTTAGCCAGGTCAAAAACACCATCCTCCTCGTCAGCTCCGATCTCAGCATCGGCTGCGACGGCGGAAAGTCGATCTATACGTCGACCAGCAGCAGCCTCACCGGCCCCTTCACAACTCCCCAACGTGTCTATACCATCGATGACACCCTCCAAGGGCATTATCCGTTTTTCTATTCGGTGGTCGCTCACCCCGAATTCCCTGGTGGCTCCCACGCCCCCGGCCAGACCCTGCTTTTCACCTACTGCATCAACGGCTATGGTACCTGCGTCCCCATTTGTCACGACAACCGCATGAACCCCGACTATTATCGCCCGAAGGCCTTCCGGGTGCCGCTCAGCACCATGGGCGTTCGCTAGGCGTTCGCTAGGCCACCCCGAGGTGCTTCCGCCGCCATCGGCCCGCCACCCTGCAGTCTCATTCGGCCTCGCCATGCCCAAAAACTTTCGTTTCTTTTCGTTTTATTTACTATTTTCGAGCTTTCGAAAGCAAACAAAGCTTCGTTTACCATCGTTTATTTTCATCCAATGTTACCTAACCATCGGAGAGACAAGATTTTAGAGCTTTTGAAGGAGGACGGTTCGGCGAAAGTGGCCGACCTGGCGAAACTCTTCAAGGTCACGGAAGTCACCATCCGCCAGGATCTCGAAAAGATGGAAAGGGATGGCATGCTGACCCGCGAACATGGCGGCGCCTACCTGAAGAATATCGAAGCCCAGGTCAAAAGCTTCGAGCTCAGCCACCAGGACAACCTCGACAAAAAAGAACGCATCGCCACCAAATGTCTCGAATTCATCGAAAGCGGCGATAGCATCATCCTCGACTCCGGCTCGACGACCACGGAGATCGCGAAAAAACTCAAAGGCTTTAAGAACCTCACCGTGATCACCAACGCGTTGAACATCGCCATGATGCTCGGCACCGAACCGGGCATCGACCTCATCGTCACCGGTGGCGAATTCAAACCACCTACCCTGTCCCTCACGGGCCAGAAAGCCGCGGATTTCTTCAACGGCATCAACGTACAAAAACTGTTTCTCGCCACTGCCGGCCTGAGCCTGAAATCGGGTCTCACCTACCCCAGCATCAGCGATATCGTAGTGAAAAAGGCCATGATCGAGGCAGCCGAGACCATCTATCTCGTGGCCGATTCCACCAAGATCGGGAAAAGCTCCTTCGCCAGCTTGGGCGCCCTGTCCCTGATCAACTACGTCATCACCGACCCCGGCATCAGCGAGCGCGATAAACGCATTTTTGAAGACAACGAGATCGAACTGATCCTCGCCAGTTAAAAAATTCATCCAACATGAACCAAAAGACAAGCTTAGGAGTCATCATCGGCAACCGCGATTTCTTCCCCGACAAATTGGTATCGGAGGCACGCGCGGACGTCCTCGCACAATTCGACAAGCTCAATCTGAACGCCATCCTCCTCGACGAGTCGGATAGCAAACTAGGTGGCGTGGAAACATTCGCCGACGCCCGCAAATGTGCCGCATTGTTCGGCAAACACGCCGCAGACATCGTGGGCATCCTCGTCATCCTCCCCAACTTTGGTGATGAAAAAGGCGTCGCCGAGACCATCAAGCTCTCCGGCCTCAACGTTCCCGTGCTCATCCAGGCCTACCCGGACGAGCTCAACAAGCTGGATGTGGCCCGCCGCCGCGACTCCTGGTGCGGCAAGATCTCCGTTTGCAACAACCTGTATCAGTTCGGCATAAAATACACGCTCACCGCTAAGCATGTGATACACCCCAAAGACGCAGCTTTCGAAACGGAGCTTAAAGATTTCGTCGCCGTGTGCCGTGTCGTCCGCGGGCTGCGCAAGGTCCGCATCGGGGCCGTGGGCGCGAGGCCCGGCGCGTTCAACACCGTTCGCTACAGCGAAAAGATCCTGCAACGCAACGGCATTTCCGTCACCACCGTCGATCTCTCCGAGATCCTTGGCCGCGCTAACAAGCTGACGAAAGACGATGCACCGGTAAAAACGCATCTCGACAAGATCCTGGCCTATGCTCCAAAAGGTAAGACACCGAACGAGGCCATGCTCCAGATCGCCAGGCTCGACGTGGTGCTCAACCAGTTCATGGAAGAGCATTATCTCGACGCCACCGCCATCCAGTGCTGGACCTCGCTCCAACAAAATTATGGCTGCAATGTCTGCACGAGCATGAGCATGATGAGCGAGAACATGCTGCCCAGCGCCTGCGAGGTCGATGTCACCGGCACCCTCAGCATGTATGCGATGCAGCTGGCCTCGGGCTCACCCAGCGCGCTGGTCGACTGGAATAATAACTATGCCGACGACGACACCAAATGCGTCCTCTTTCATTGCGGCAACTGGGCCAAATCGTTTTTACCTGATATCCAGATCAGCAACGCCCCCATCCTCGGCACCACTGTGGGCGTAGAAAATACCTATGGCGCACTCGACGGCCGCACGCCCGCCAGTCCGCTCACCTATGGCCGCATCAGCACCGACGATCCGCGCGGGGTCATCAAAGCCTATGTCGGCGAAGGCGTCCTCACCGACGATCCACTCAACACCTTTGGTAACCGCGCCGTCGCCCGGATCGCCGATCTGCAGGGACTCATGCAGTATGTATGCCGCAACGGGTTCGAGCACCACGTGGTGATGAATGCCTCGAAGACCGGTCGTATCCTGGAGGAAGCGCTCGGCAATTACATGGGGTGGGAAATCTATAACCACAAATCGTAAGATATGACGGACAAGGAACTGGCCCGAAAGTCGATCCACTACCGGCAGAATATTTTGAAATACATCGTCAAGGCAGGCGCCGGCCATACTGGTGGAAGTCTAAGTTGTATCGATATCCTAAATATTCTTTATAACTATTCCCTGAACGTAAGCCCGGAGAATTTCCGCTCGCCTCTCCGGGACCGTTATATCCAAAGCAAGGGCCATTGCGTGGAGGCGCTTTTCGTCGTGTTGGCGGACAGGGGTTTCTTCCCCGAGTCCGATCTGAATACGCTGTGCCGCTATAAATCGCCCTATATCGGTCATCCCACGCGCAAGGTCAATGGCGTAGAGCAAAACACCGGCGCGCTGGGCCATGGCCTGCCCATCGCAGTCGGCACGGCACTCGCCGCGAAGATGGATCAAAAGGCATATCGCGTCTTTACCCTCATGGGTGACGGCGAATTGCCCGAAGGGTCCAATTGGGAAGCCGCCCTCACCGCCGCACATTATAAGCTCGATAACCTTTGCGCGATCATCGACAAGAACTCCCTGCAGATCACCGGTCCCACAGCCGATGTCTGCAACACGGACCCCATCGATGAAAAATTCAACAGCTTTGGCTGGGCCGTGACCCATGTCGATGGTCACGATCTAACCGCGCTGCAGACCACCTTCGACCGCCTGCCTTTCGAAAAAGGCAAACCCAGCCTGGTCATCGCCCATACCACAAAGGGCAAAGGCATCAGTTTTATGGAAAATGTACTTAGCTGGCACCATGGGGTACCCAACCAGGAACAATATGCGCAAGCCCTCAAAGAATTGGGCGAGGCTGTCATCTAAAAAATACAATCATGGCTAGTGTCGTTGTAGAAAGCAAACCCGGAACAAAACCCAACCTCGAAGTCTTCTCCACTACGTTGCAGGAGTTGGCGGCATCGGATCGCGACATCATCGTCGTGACCAGCGATTCCCGCGGCTCGGGAAAGCTCGTCCCTTTCGGTAAGAAATTTCCCGGGCAGATCGTCGAGATCGGCATCGCCGAACAAAACCTCGTAGGCGTGGCGGCCGGCCTTGCCTCCGCCGGCAAAAAGACGTTTGCGGTATCGCCCGCCTGTTTCCTCACGGCCCGCGCGCTGGAGCAAATAAAGAATGACGTCGCCTATTCCGATAACCCGGTAAAGCTCATCGGCATCAGCGCCGGCGTCAGCTACGGCGCACTAGGTTCCACCCACCATAGCCTCCATGATTTCGCGGCCCTGCGTGCCATCAATAACCTGATCGTCGCCGCCCCGGCCGATAATTTCGAAACCGAAGAGGCGATAAAACAGGCTGCCGTCATCAGTCAGCCCATCTATCTCCGTTTCGGGAAAAAGAACATGCCGCTGCTCACTACCGACCCCGGCAACATCTTCCGATTCGGCAAAGGACGCGTCATTACCAAAGGGGCCGATCTTGCCTTCATCGCTACCGGCGAAACGGTGCAGCCCGCGCTGGAAGCGGCAGCCGCGCTTCACTCGGGACATGGCGTCGAAGCCACGGTGATCAGCATGCATACGATAAAACCGCTCGACACCACCCTGCTCCGCGAGATTGCCGCCGAAACGGCCGCGATCATCACGGTGGAAGAACACAGCGTATATGGTGGACTTGGTGAAGCGTGTGCGTCGTATCTGCTACAGTATGGCTATGCAAAGCCCTTTCGGATCGTCGGCATCCCCGATGAATATACCGTTACCGGCTCTCAAAACGAGATCTTCGACCATTACGGCATCTCCGGAGAAGGCCTCACCACCACCGCCCTCGATCTCTTAGGTAAATAGCTCAAGCCATGAAGAAATTAACGATTGCCCTGCTGTCCTTACCGTTGCATAGCTTCGCGGGCCTCCTGCTGGCCGGCTGTTTCGCGGGTCTGCTCTTCACCGGCTGTACCGCAGGCGCCGGCGGGCGACAGCCCAAAAAGATCGCCATCGTCGTCTCGACACTCAATAACCCGTGGTTTGTTTTCCTCGCCCAAACCGCGGCTGCCAAGGCCAAGGCCCTGGGCTATGAATCGAAGATCTTCGACTCGCAAAACAATACCGCATTGGAAAGCGATCACTTCGAGAATGCTATCGCCTCCGGCTACAATGCCATCCTGTTCAACCCCACGGACGCCAAAGGCTCCGTGATCAATGTCAAAAAAGCCAAAGACGCCGGCATCCCCGTGTTCTGTATGGACCGCGAGATCGACTCCAAAGATGCCGCCACCTCGCAGATCCTATCGGACAGCTATTCGGGTTGTATTGATCTGGGAAAACTTTTTGTCAAAACGCTCAACAAAAAAGGCAACTATGTCGAACTCCTCGGCATCGTCTCCGATGACAATACCTGGAACCGATCCAAAGGCTTTCACAGCGTGGTCGACAACTACCCGCAGCTTAAGATGGTCGCTCAGCAAAGTGCCGATTTCGACCGGAACAAGGCCATGGAGGTCATGGAATCGATCTTACAGGCCCATCCCGATATCGACGGGGTGTTTGCCGGTAACGACGCCATGGCCATGGGCGCCTGGCAGGCACTCACCGCTGCGGGACTGGCCGGCAAGGTGAAGGTCATCGGGTTCGACGGCGCAGAAGATGCCATCAACTCGATCAAAGAAGGGAAACTAACGGCCACGGCCATGCAATTTCCCAAGGCCATCGCCGAACTGGCGGCTACCGATGCGGATGAATATTTCAAGGGAAAACGCGATTTCCCCCACAAGCTGCCCATCCCCGTGGATGTGGTCAGCGCTACGAACATCGATAAATATACCGCTTACGGCAAAAAGAATTAACCTATGGGCGCTCCGATAAAATATACCTTACTTGCCGTGGCGATCGTCCTCGTCGGATATAATTCGATCTATATCCGGAAACTCAGCGATGTCCGCAATGCCGAAAAAGCGTTGGATTTCGACGCTAAGGCGTATGCTGAAAATTTCCTGCATACCACCCTGCCGGCACATCCGGAAAAGGCGATCGGGCTGGACCAGCTATCGCACGCGTTGACCACCGACCCCGCCAAAGCCTTCTCCTGGTCGCATGCCCAAAACAACGGCAACAACCGTTTCTTCCTCGTAAAGGGTTCCGGGACGATCACCAGGATCGATTCGGAATATACTTATCTCGATATCCCCGGCGTCCCCCAAAAAGTGGCCTTAGCGACAAGATATATCATCGGCACAGCAGCGCGCGACGGGTCCGGGCTGATCTCCGTTGACGAGTTCACGACGACCATGGACATGAACACCGTCTCCGAAGAACTCAACAAGCTCATCCGGAACGAGGTCCTGCCACCGTTTAAAGTCGCCGCGAAACCGGAGGAAACGGTCAGGTTCACCGGCGGTCTCGAACTGCAGCAAAATGCCGCCGTGCCCGATACGCTGGAAATAACCCCGATGATCCTCATCATTAAAGATTCATTCAATAACCGTTAAACCGAACGCCTTTGCTAGTCGCAGAAAAGATCGGAAAACGCTTTACCGGAGTGATCGCCCTCCACGACGTGTCGATGCAATTGCGGCCGGGCAGGGTCACGGCCATCATTGGCGAGAATGGAGCGGGCAAGTCCACGCTGATGAAGATCCTTTCGGGCGTCTACGCCGAATACGAAGGGCGCATCCTGCTGGGTGGTCGGGAGGTCCGGTTTGCCAATCCAAAAGAAGCGCAGGAAAAAGGCATCTCCATCATCCACCAGGAACTCAACCTCATACCCGACCTCTCGATCACCGAAAACATCTTCCTCGGCCGGGAGCTCACGGATCGCTGGGGTCTCCTGAATAAAAAAGCCATGCGCGAACGCACTGCCGCCCTCCTGCGTCGCCTGAAACTGAACGTTCCCCCGGACACCCTGATCCGTGCCCTCAAGGTCGGTCAACAGCAGGTGGTGGAGATCGCCAAGGCCCTTCTCCTCGAATCGCAGGTCATCATCATGGACGAACCCACCTCGGCCATCAGCGAAGCCGAAGTGGAGATCCTTTACGATATCATCGAACAGCTCCGCGCCGAAGGGAAGATCATCGCCTATATCTCTCACAAGCTCGATGAGCTGTTCCGCATCGCCGACGACTTCGTAGTACTGCGCGACGGCCGGGTCACCGAAACGGGTACGATGAAAACCGTCGACCACGATGCCATCGTCCGAAAAATGGTGGGCCGCGACATCGCCGCACTGGAGCACCACCGGACCCAGGCCGACGCTGCCGAAGAATTGCTTTCGGTTACTGCACTCGACTGGCAAGCCGGCAATAAACAGCTCCTGAAGAACATCACCTTCTCGCTTCGCCGTGGCGAGGTCCTCGGCATCTTCGGGCTCATGGGCGCCGGCCGCACCGAACTGCTCGAGTGCATCCTCGGACTCCATCCCGGCGAGCACACCGGCGACATCCGTTTAGAAGGTCAGCGCCTCGACCTCCGGTCCCCCCGCGACGCCATCCGCGCCGGCCTCGTCCTCGTCCCCGAAGACCGAAAGAAAGACGGCCTGATCCCCGGCCTCGACGTCAAGACCAACATCAGCCTCAGCATCCTGCGATCCATCGGTCGCAACGGGTTGTTGAACAGCAAAGCAGAGGTCACGCTGGCCGAGCACTATAAAAACTCGCTCCGGATCAAGACGCCGAATCTCGAGCAACAGGTCCGGCATCTCAGTGGCGGCAACCAGCAAAAGGTTATCCTGGCGCGCTGCCTGGCCACCGACCCCAAAGTCCTGATGCTCGACGAGCCCACCCGGGGGATCGACGTCAATACCAAGAATGAGATCTACAAGCTGATCCTCGAACTCGCCAAAAGCTCGCTGGGTATCATCGTCGTCTCCTCCGAGCTTCCCGAGATCCTCACCGTTAGCGATCGCATCCTCGTCCTCTGCGAAGGCAAGATCAGCGGCGTCTTCCCGCGTGCTACCGCAAATGAAGACGATATCCTGAAAGCAGCCATCCCAAAAACGATATAAACAATGCCCATGGATCTATCCAGCTATCGCCCCTTACTTACCCGGTTCCAGAGCTTTATCGCGCTGCTGATCCTTTGCATTGCGTTGAGCCTGCTGTCGAATAAATTTCTGACGATCGAAAATGGATGGAATGTACTCCGGCAGATCTCGGTGAATGTGTGTATCTCGGTGGGTATGACCCTGGTGGTGCTCACCGCGGGTATCGATCTCTCGGTAGGCTCCATACTCGCCTTCAGCGGCGCCGTAGCGGCAGGTTTGTTGAAGAACGGTATCGCCTGGCCGGCTCATGACCTCTTCATCGGCTTCACGCTATTAGGCACCATCGTTGCCGCTTTGGTTGTCGGCGCCGCTTTGGGTTTCTTCAACGGCTGGATGATCACCCGGTTCAAAGTCCCGCCTTTCGTAGCCACCCTCGCCATGCTCACCATCGCCCGCGGCCTCACCATGCTATGGACCCGAGGGTATCCGATCTCCAGCCTCGGCGCTAAATTCGATTATATCGGTACCGGATGGCTGCTGGGTATTCCTGTCCTCGTTTGGATATCTGCCGTCACCGTGATCCTTGCCGTGATCCTCGTCCGCAAAACACCGCTCGGCAGATATATCTATGCGATCGGCGGGAACGAGCAGGCGGCGCGGCTCTCCGGCATCCACATCAACCGCGTAAAGATCATCGTCTATAGCATCGGCGGGATACTCGCGGCGGTAGGCGGGATCATGGTCACCAGCCGGCTGGACTCCGCGCAGCCCAATGCGGGCACCAATTACGAGCTCGATTCGATCGCGGCCGTGGTCATCGGCGGCACCTCGCTTTCCGGCGGACGCGGAACCATCATGGGCACCGTCCTCGGCGCCATCATCATCGGGGTGCTGAACAATGGTCTCGTATTATTGAATGTTTCCCCCTTTTGGCAACAGGTGATCAAAGGACTCGTAATTTTATTGTCGGTGATCGTTGACAAAATGAACTCAAAAGAAGCATGAACTATATCTTAGGCATCGACCAGGGCACCAGTGGAACCAAGGCCTTGCTGTTCGACTCGCAGGGGAAACCCGTGGCCAAAGGTTCCGAGCCTTTGAAGACTTATTATCTCGGGAACGGGCATGTCGAGCAGGATCCGGAACACATCCTGGAGAACGTATTGGCCGCCGTGGGGCAATGTCTCGATGCATTCGCTTCTGCCGGTGGCCGGCCCGACGAGATCCGCGCCTGCGGCATCTCCAACCAACGCGAAACCTTTGTGTTATGGGATCGTGCCGGCAAACCGCTTTACAATGCCGTCGTCTGGCAATGCAAACGCTCGGTGGACATCTGTGGCCGCTGGCGTAGTGCCGGCTATGAAGCCTTGATCCGCTCGCGGACCGGCCTGCTGATCGACCCCTATTTCTCGGGCTCGAAGCTCGTTTGGCTTTATGAGAACAATGCTGTCGTTCGTCGGGCGATCGACGCCGGTGAAGCCTTCTTTGGCACCATCGACACCTGGCTGCTGTACCGCCTCACGGGTGGTGAGAGCTACTATACCGACTTTACAAACGCCTCCCGCACCCTGTTCTTCCATCTCAAAAACCTCCACTGGGACCGCGAGCTGTTGCAAACCTTCGGCCTTGGTGGTCTCCGGCTCCCCGAGCTCAGGCCCTCTTCCGGGTCTTTCGGGCACACCGATTTCAACGGCTTGCTTCCCAGCCCCATCCCCATCACGGGCATGATCGGCGATTCCCATGCCGCCGCCTTCGGCGAAGGCTGTTTCTCCCCCGGCGAAGCCAAGGCGACGCTCGGCACCGGCTGCTCGATCCTGATGAACACGGGGCCTGTCTGCATGGACTCCCGTAATGGGATGGTCTCGACGATCTGCTGGAGTACGGCCGACACGGTCCACTATGCGTTGGAAGGGGTCATCGTCACCTGCGGCGCGACGCTGGAATGGCTAAAGAATGAATTGAAGGTATTCACGGACAGCCGCCAGACCGAAGAAATGGCCGGCGCAGTAAAAGGTAACGGTGGCGTATACCTGATCCCGGCCTTCAGCGGCCTCGGCGCCCCGCATTGGCAAATGGACCGGAAGGCTTCGATCACCGGCCTGACCTTCGGCACCGGCAAAAACCATCTCGTTCGCGCGGCCCTCGAATCGATCCCCTACCAGATCAAAGACGTCATCGTGGCGATGGAGGCGGATACGGCGCTGCCCGCGGAGCCGCTCTCGGAAACCGCCGCGGCCGCGGAACCCGGCGCCCCGCTCCGGCTGAGCCGCCTCATGGTCGACGGCGGCATCTCCGCCAACAGCTTCGTCACCCAATTCCTGGCTGACCTGCTGGAGAAAGAGGTCGTCACCATCGGCCAGCCCGACATCTCCGCCCTCGGCGCCGCCTATATGTCCGGCCTCAGCGCCGGCGTCTATCCGTCGATCGCGCACCTGCGTTCACTAAATACCGAGAAAAAGACCCGCGTCCCCACGCTCAACCCGGCGATGGCCGGATACTATCAGGGTTGGCGGCTGGCGATACGGCAGGGTTTTTGATCGATGAGCTCTTATCCGTTAAAAAGAAAGCCTGATACCCAAGGAACTTACCAAACAACAAATAATTTTTGTCTATGCTACCGAAGCCGAGAAATTGGCCCGATGTAAAACCGGGACGGTGTAATTGGGCTCACCATTCATCAGCCATTCTGCACTTCCTCAGGCAGCAGCTCCTCCCCGGACTCCCGGGCGACTACGGCTCTATCTTCGGCGGGGCGGTTGCGCCAATAATTCGCGAGGATCGACCCCGAGATATTCATCCACGGGCTGAAGACCGCCGCCGCCAGCCCCACCGTCCCCAGCTTGCCCATGCTGCCGGCCAAGCCCGAGGCCATGCCGCCATTTTGCAGCCCGACCTCGAACGCCACCGTGCGTGCGGCATTCTTATCCAGCCGGAACAGCCGACTCAGCCAATAGCCAAAGAAATAGCCCGCCGCATTGTGAAACACCGAGGCAAGGAACAACAACAACCCCACATGAAGCAGGTTGTCGCGGCCGGCCGCCGTCGTCACCGTCGTAAAATAAACGATCCCGGCCATAGAGATATACGGCATAACCCGCTCCACGGCAGAGAATCGCCGGACAAGATAATGATACCCGATCCCCACGAGGATAGCCCCGGCGAAAAAACCGGTCACCTGGCTTCCCGCCCCACACACAACAACAACCAACCAAACCGCCGCGACCACGCCGACCCAAAGCACCCACCGCCTGCCGCGGGAAGACGCCCCGTTGAGATAATCATGCAGCAGCGCCGCACCGATCGGCACCAGCACGATCTTCACAATCTCGAGCATCATATCGCCGAATTGCACATGGATATATGTTCCTGCCAGCAGCTTCATCAGCAGCGGCGTAAAAAAGGGTGCGGCCAGCGTAGCCATCGCGGTAACGGCGACGCTCAAGGTCAGGTTGGCCCGCGCGATATAGACCATCACGTTGGAAGCCAGTCCGCTCGAGCAGGAACCGATGAGGATGATGCCCGCCGCGATCTCCGGTTCAAAATGAAAGACCCGCGTCAGCAAATACCCCGTGAGCGGCATCACGGAAAAATGACACGCGAGGCCGATGAGCACGCCTTTGCCCGTGCCCGCCAACCCCGTAAAATCCCGCAGCCGCATCTGCGTTCCCATGCCGAACATCACCAGCTGGACGACGATCAGCACCAGCCATTTGTTGCGCAAGTCGATGGACCCCCAATGCGAAAAGGCGGCGGGATATAGCATCCCTGCCACCACCGCCGCGATGATCCACACCGTATACTGATATCCCGCAAGCCGGGGAACCGCGCCCATGCCGATGGCCAGCCCCACGGAAAGCGCCAGCGCCGCAGGCCGCCAGAGCCCGCCATCCCGCAGCCCAAGCCCGGCCAGCAACACCAGCAGCGCGATGCCGCTACACCACAAACAGATCTTTCGGAAGCCTGGCATAAGCTATAGTACAGATTGCAGGTATTCGATCGCCGTAGGCGGGCTGGCCATGATGGGCACGCGCTTGTCAGCCTCGGGCAAGGCATCCACCACCCGCGCCATAGAAGCCTGCGCAAGGACGATCACGTCTACCCGGGTGGATAATTCTTTTAAGGCGGCCGCCACCATTTGATCGTGTTTCGCCGGATCGCCACCCATGAGCGCGTCGAATGCGCCTTCGCATAACCGCGACGTGAGCTCGATGGTTTTACCCGCTACCGCCGCCCTGCGTTTGACCAGGTCGCTCGTCGGCGCGAGCGTCGTCGGTAGTGTAGCGATCACGCCGACCTTCTTTCCTTTAGCGACCGCCAGATCGGCCATGGGCTGGTCTACGCGCAGTACGGGCACCCGCGTCAGCGCGGCCGAAGCCTCGACCGCTGCCCCGATGGACGAACAGGTGACCATGATATAATCCGCTCCGGCGTTTTCCGCAGAGCCTACATAATCGACGACCCGCCGGGCGGTCTGCGCCGTCAGTTCCCCCTTGCGGATCACATCGGCGATCAGGCTGTCGTCGACGATGTTGAATACTTTCACTCCGGGCAGCCCTTTGCTGGTCAGCTGCTGGAACACCGGCACCAGCGTCGCGGAAGTGTGTATAAGGCCCAATGTCTTTTGCATATCGTGTGTTATTTTTTTCCTGTTAATAATGTCCCGAAGTAGTCCGGCGCGCCCACCTGGCCACCCTTCAAGTTGATCTCCATCCCGTCCACCGGCGATCCCTGTGCGTGAGCACGGCAAAGCGGCGCACCCGGTATGAGCGGACAGATCATCTCCACCGCCTCGATCCCCAGCGCCCGCGCGGCATAGCTCGAGGTGTCACCTCCGGCAATCACCAGCCGCCGTAATCCTCGGCTCGCGCCGACGATCGCGCCCGTGAGGCGACCCAACCCCGTTCCCAGCAACGCCGCGGGCGTCGAACTCAAGGGCGTATGCCCCGTGTGCAGGATCAAGCTGCGCCCCTCGCTCAAATATCCCACGCCCGATTGCACCATCGCCCGAAAGTCGTCCGTACCCTCCGTGCCTCCAGTCGCTGCTTTCCCCCACTCCGCTACCGCGGCCGCATCCAGCGCGATCTCCGCAAACCCCTGCCCTTTCGCCCAGGCGATCTGCCCCGCCGTCACCGGCGAACAAGACCCCGAAGCCACCAAAAGCGGCGTGGCGCGACCAGCCTCCGGCCATTCCTCGACAGGCGTTAACCGCCCCATGCCACGCCAATGATCCCCCAGCGCCATCTCTACCGCTGAAGAACCCACCGTGAACAGCGGCCGCTCCGGCGAGCCATATCCATCCAGCAGCTCACCGATACCGGCGAGTTGCGAGGTATATAAGACATCGATGAGCGTCACCGCCGAACGCTCTAACACCTTGCGTTGCTCCGCCAGTCCCAGTTCCAGCTCCAATATATCCAACAGTCCGATCGCCCGTGATGTCTGCCGGCCCAGATGCACCCGCAGATCGCTTTCGTCGGCGGGTGTCACCGGATGCCTGCTCATCGACGGATGCCGGTCCACCCGGTAGATGTTCCCCGCGCTGCCGATACCCATGCGGGCAAACAGATTGCCGAAGACACAATAACGGCCCAGCGCCGGCGCGCCGCCCAGTACCGGGACGAACCGCGCTTCGAAGACGTCCGCACCGATATCGATGGCCCGCCCGATCGAACCCGTAGACGGCGAAGAATCGAAGGTAGAGCAAACTTTATAATGGATATGCGGGACACGCAAGCCGGCCAGCATCTCAAAAGCCGGCCGCAACACCGCCTCCATCTCGCCGGGCGTCATGGCGCGTGTCATACCGGCGATGCCTATCGCCTCGAGATCGGGATACCGCTGCAGCTGCGCCGCCTCCGGCGGCTCCAGGAACAACACGGTCCGCGCACCGGCCCGGCTGAGGAACTCGAGGGCATCGGTCGAGCCCGTGAAGTCATCGCCATAGAATGCCAGCAGCAACCGCTTGGGCCCCGAATTCATGTCACCTCCCGCGCTGCGCCGAAGCGCGCCGTCTGCACCAAGGTTGCTCATTTGCGACCAAATTTTTGTACTGATTTCCCAAAGGCAGGATATTTTTTCGCGGCTTCTTCAACCGTGAGCCCATCGACCGCGGCCTGCCATGCTTCGCGCAAGGCCGTGACGCCGCCTGCGGGTCCATCGGGATGCGCCATAATGCCGCCACCCGCCATATACAGCAGGTCGACTGTCTTCGTACGTCGGTAGGTCTCTGGCGCCTGTCCGCCCCATTGCCCCGAAGATACCACGGGAAGGATGGAGTAGCCGCCCAGGAAAGGCGTCAGACAGGCTTCGATGGATCGCACTACCGAGTCATCAGACTCCCAGAATTTGTTTTGTATCCCATTGACATGGATCTGGTCGACACCTGCCAGCCGCCAAATCTTTTGATACGCAGGGAATTCGATCCCCAGCAAAGGATGGCGGTTAAGCATGCCCCAGCCATTGCGGTGGCCATGTATCGCGAGCTGTCGCAGATCGCCCAGCTTTTTCACGCCTGCAAGCCCCACGCTGTTCAGACTCACCATGGCGCAGGTAGCGCCGGCTTTTACAAGGGCTTCATAACGCCGCAGCATCGTGTCGATCTCGGCGCTGAGGTTGAAGGCATACATCACCCTCTTACCGGTCTTATCGGCATGGTCGTTGATCACCTTCATGACCGCCGCGACCCGGTCTTCAAAAGAGGAGTTGGCGGCCGCCGACAGCAATTCGTCGTCCTTGATAAAATCGATACCCGCGCCCGCCAGCGTCTTCACGAGCTCCGCCGTCTGCTGCGGCGTCATCCCGATGCTGGGCTTTATGATGGTTCCGATGAGCGGGCGATCATGTACCCCGGTGAGGCGCCGGCACCCTTCGATGCCAAAGGCGGGCCCCGGATAATGCTGCGCAAAGGACGCGGGGATGTCGAGGTCCATCAGCTTCAATCCGGTGAAGGCACTAAGTTCATACAGATTACCCTGCACCGTGGAGATCAGCACCGGCAGGTTATAGCCGCAATTTTCGATCGACCAGGAAACCTCGATGGCCGCCCGGTGAAATGGCCCCTTTTGGAACCCCGCCCCGCCCGGAATAGCCGGCGTCTCGACGGTCGCCAACAGCTGTACCGATTCCACCCGGGCCGCAAAACGCGCCTTAAGCTCTTCGGTCTCACCCGGCACCGCGACAAAGGTCCCGGAACTCTGCTCTCCTGCCAGGATCGCCGCCGCCGCTTCGGGCTGCAACGGCGTTTCTATGTAATACCGGGCGACAATTCGTTCCATTGCAGCAAGATAGAAATAAATGTCAACTAAACATTAATTTATCTCCGCTTTTTTTAATCACGCCGGGACATCCACCCCGCCGCCCGCGCCCTTTTGCCAGCGCGCACAAAAAAACCGCCATCAGGCGGCTCGAATATTATTAAAAGTAACCGGGCTAATGGGCTACCTCTAGCTCCGCTTTAGCTTCCTTCACAAACTTCAGGTTGACACCTGCAAGCTCAGCAATCTTTTCGTCAGAAAAGTCGGTCCCCTTCAACAGATTTTTTACGAGAACCTCTTGAGCCTCCATTTTACCTATCATCCTTTCATAGTCTTCAAAAGTCATAAGATGCTCTTTATCTGATTGATTAAATTCGTCATCAAATTTACAATTCATTTCCGGTATATCAAAAAGGACGTAATTGCGTAAAAAATTTAACAGCGCCCTGATCGTCGGCATATCAAATCCCTTTTCCCGTAGCTTCCGGGCCGCTAAAAGCTTAATTTTCAATAAATCCTCTTCCGACATTGTTCCTTCCTTCCACCGCATCCTGGCGGCGATGATCACCTGGGCAAATGGATTGGAACTCTTGTCCAGTTCTTCATCCGTATAATCCTGGATCGACAATTTGTGATATTCATAGATCAATCGCGTTCGCCGGTACTCATAGCAATAACAGCCTGGTAATTCCTTTCCTTCTCTTCCCGTAAAGATGGCCACCGCAGACACTGGTCTACGGTAACGATCCCGGATACGGTAAAAATAGGTATACATCCGTTCGGCGAACCCATCCCCGTCATAGGTATCGCCCTGGTCGGATAGGCGGGGGGGATCGCTCCCCCCGACCCTCCTAAGAACCGTGCATGAGAGTTTCCAACTCACACGGCTCAAGTAAATTAAAGTGGGGGCTTTTCCGGTGCCCCTACCGGCAACTTAACGACATAATTGCAGGTGGCTTTCTGCATGGCATTTCGGATGCAGCAATATCAGATTGCTTATGATGGGATCGCCACCTTTCAACCTGCTCTGTTTGTAATGGATGATTCCCGTTTGGCCTGATACAGGTAGTTGTTCCCCACATTGGGGGCAGATTCCTTCCTGCTTGCGCCATAAGGAGATCAGTGTCCCTCGCCCTTCGTGGCTGTGACCCATTTTGATAGATTGTCTCTTTTCAAAATAAGCATCCCATTCAGGGTCGAAGGGGTTTGCTGCTAGTTTAATGTGTACATGCCTAATGATCCGGATAGCCGATGTTGTAGCTAAAGTTAAGAGCTGTTTATTTCCTCCTTCATCTTTTACCTGACAGCTAAAGACCCACCTTACACCTTTGATCGTCCGGAAGTACCGCCGGTTTATCCATTTCAAACCTTTGTTTGGATGTCTACGTTTAGACCAGCGCCATAACGCCGTCCATATTTCGTGGTCAACCTTGTTATATACATCCTTAGATGCAATGTGTCGGTGGTAATTTCCCCAACCCCTAATTATGGGATTGAGTTTTTGGATCAGGTCTTCCTGCTTTGACGTAGCCATCTTTTTGATAGTTGTACGTATTGTTGTCAGGAAGGCATGGATGTTCTTTTTAGAAGGCCTTATCAGTAATACACTCCCGCCACTTCGAAGTATATGTCGGCGCACGTGTTGTCCCAGAAAATCATACCCTTCAGTGGTATGGGTGATCTTTGTCTTCTCTGCGGAGAGTTCAAGACCCCTTTCTTTCAAAAAGACTTCTATAACCGGTTTTACTTCGGTTTCCAACAATTCCTTGTTGGAACCGGATATAACAAAATCATCAGCATATCTACACAACCTGACCCCATTGAGTTTGGTGAGGCGGCGCATGTGACGGCTTCTTTTACCATCCGCATCTCGCTGGCTACCAAACGCATGACCGAGGACTTTTTCCATTCCGTCCAACACTATATTGGCTAGACAAGGCGAGATGATCCCTCCCTGTGGTGTGCCTTTATCTGTCGGAAAAAGGGTTGCCTTTTCCAGAAAGCCAGCTTTGAGCCATTTGTGGAGGATAACCCGGTCCATTACTACATTTCTCAATAGCCAATCGTGATCGATGTTGTCGAAACAACCTTTGATGTCACCTTCCAGAACCCACTGCGGGTCGTACTTACGGGAGGTCGTCGAGTGTATCCGTTGGATAGCATCGGCGGTACTTCGTTCAGGTCTGAACCCGTAGCTATTCTGGTCGGCCATTGTTTCCGCTACAGGACTGAGGGCTAAAGTATATAAAGCCTGTTGAGCTCTGTCCAACATAGTCGGAATACCAAGTGGTCGCTTTTTATTGCTACCCCCTGATTTGGGAATGTATATCCTCCTGAGAGGTTGTGGTTGGTAATTCCTCCGGGACATAGATCGTACCATTTGATACTTCTCTACCTCCTTTTTTAGGATAACACCATCCACACCGGGCGTCCTTTTCCCACGGTTAGTCGTGATTCTTCTTACCGCCAAACATTTGGCGGAAAAAGAATGTGTCAGGAGCCACTGGAGGGCTTTCACCTTGTTCCAACGGCCCTGTTTCGTTGCCTTGGCAATACGCACTTGTAGCTTCATTACCTCCTCCTGCGCCTTAGCCCAGTTAATGGACTTCCAGTTTGGGGGAGTAGAGACCGCACCTATGTTTTTCAACACTGTCATTTGCCTGTCCTCTTAAATTTAAGTTCTACGAGCTCTCTTACCATAATTTACCATCATCGCAAGTCAGCCGGCTTTCACCGCGGGGCGATCTTTTCATCCCCTATGCACTTCATTACAAAATGCCTTTCGCTTTTTGCTGAATCCTTTACCCACTTCTCCAATAGCTTCGCTCACGCTTAGCCTGCCCAAAGGGCGGACAATTGGGCTTACCTTGTTCCATTTGTTTAACACTATGAGGTTAGGTTCTGTCTCTGTACCGGCAGGATTGTTGTCTGTGCAACTCAAGAAGTTGATAAGTTGACCACCTGCTTTGCCTTTTGGCCGGAGCCTGTCAGCTTCCTTTGGCTCCTTCGCACATGACGGCGCTTTAATCGACAGTTTACTTATGTTAACCATACCCATAAACCTGGCCCTATCCGTTTGTGAAGCTTAACGGTTCTTCCTTCGCATTGCTGCACCAGAAGACAGCCTTGCGGCTTTCGGTTCGTTGTCCCTTGGGCTTCATACCCAGCCGTTACCAGCCACGCATGCCAAGGTAGGCTACTGTCTACAGAAAGACAGGTTCTGCTGTCCCCTTGCGGGGATTGAACAATTAAACAAACGACTTACAAGTCGCACTACCTCTACATGGCAAAGCACCCATTCCTCGCTGCCATCCCGTTGATAAACCTTCACCAGCTTGTCGGCAAACCGCGAATCCTTTTCCTCGTCTGGTTGTGGATGCAGTTCTGCAAGTTCCTTATCCAGGAATTCGAACCCGCGTTCCATATTATAGACTTCGTCCGCATCGGGAAAAATAAATCGCAACAAATGTGAAAATATTTCCTCCAGGACCACTTTCCAAAGTATGTCACTCTTCCTTTGCTTCATACAAACAAAACTTTACTGGCAGCCACCATTTTGGCTGCGTCATTGATTCAATGCTCTTCTAAGTTTGTTTGTATTGTAGCGAGAAAGTGATATAAAGATAAAGGTATTTCCAGCATACTCCGGCCGGAAAATTTACGGTAAAAAAAAGCCGCGCTCTACAGCGCGGCCTTCGCCTCCAGGCTAGTTTGATAAATACCCCTTCGGGCCAGCATCAACAGCTCGAGCCGTTGCAACAACAACTCCTGCGCCGCAGCGACATTCTCTTTCTTTCCACCCCATCGCTCCATCGCGGGATTCTGGATCGCCCGCGAATAGCTGAACGTCACCGGCCAGGGTAGGTCCGGATAATTGGCATGGATCGCATTCAGATGCTCCGTCGCCTCCTCGGGCGTCTGGCCGCCCGACAAAAACGCGATACCGGGCACCGCCGCCGGCACCGTCTCCATGAGACAATCCACCGTCGTATCTGCGACCTCGGTGACCGTAGCCTGCACGGGCGCCCCCAACCCCGATATCACCATATTCGGCTTTAAGATCACACACCGCAGATGCACCTGCTGCAGATTGAGCTGGTTAAACAATTCCCGGAGCACGTGCTTCGTCACCTCCGCACTCCGGTGGATATCATGATCGCCATCCATGAGCACCTCCGGCTCTACGATGGGTACGATGCCCGCTTCCTGGCAGAGCGCCGCATACCGGGCCAGCTCGTGGACATTGGCGACGATCGAGCCCTCCGTGGGTGTGTCGGGGCCGATCTCGAATGCCGCACGCCATTTGGCAAAGCGCAACCCCAACTCGTGGTACCCGGTTAATCGTTGCCGCAGGTGATCCAGCCCGATGGTGATCTTCTCCCCCGGGAAACCCGCGAGATCCATCAGCCCCTCGTCCACCTTTATCCCCGGGATCACCCCCTGTGAACGCAGGATTTCGAGAAATGGGATGCCCTTTTCGGTGGACTGGCCCACCGTCTCCTCGAAAAGGATCGCCCCACCAAATGCGTGCCATTGCGAACGCCAAGGGCAAATCAACCAGTTGGCCCCACATCCCCCAGGCGCCCGTGCACGCACGCCCCGTTTACAGCTTCCCCCCCGATACCGTGATCCGCTCCCCGGTAACCCAGCCTGCATCGTCGGAGGCGAGAAATACCGCCACTTTAGCGATGTCTTCCGGCGTCCCGAGCCTGCCCAATGGTGTCCCGGCAATCATCTGGGCGCCAAATTCCTCGGGTAACCCAAGCGCATCGAGACCCGGAGTCTCCGTAGCGCCGGGGGCGATAGTATTCACTCGTATCTTCCTGGAGCCCAACTCGCGAGCCATCGCCTTGGTCACCGCATCGACCGCGCTCTTGGAAGCGGCATACACGAGTGAATAAGCCACCGGGTTGAGGCTGGCGATCGTACTGGTATTGATGATCGATCCACCCGCCGGAAGATGCTTCGACGCCTCCCGGATCATGAGGATGGTTCCAAGTACGTTCGTATTGAACTGACGGTGAAAATCTTCCTCCGTGACCGCCTCGAGCGGCGCAAAGCTGTATACTCCCGCATTGTTGACAAGGATATCTACCTTTCCATACACCCGCAACGTCTCGCTGAACAAATGCTGCACCTCTACGGCTGAAGCCACATTCCCTTTGACGGCATGCGCCTGGCCGCCAAGGTGGAGTATCTCGTTTACGACCTTTTCGGCGCCTGCTTTATCCGAAGCATAGTTCACGATGACGGCGGCTCCGGCCGCAGCGAGGGCCCGCGCAGTAGCGGCGCCGATCCCCTTCGAGGCGCCGGTGATAATGGCTACTTTTTTGTCTAACTTTTTCATTTCCTTTACTGATTTGAAAGACAAAATTGACACAAAGCGAGGCCCGTGAAAATGAACTGGAATAACTAATTCAGTTAAGATAGATTAACTTTTCTTCCGCTTGTCGCTGCGGATCTTGCTCAGGAACTCGGTCGTGATGCCCAGATACGAAGCCAGCGCATACTGCGGTACACGACTCGCGATCAGCGGATATTTCGCCAAAAATTCATCATATCGCTCGACCGCCGTCAGAGAAAGATTAGACAACATGCGCTTCTGCAAATTGGCGAGCGAACGTATGGACAGGATGCGAAAATATTTCTCGAAGCGCGGATACCGCTCCAGTAACTGTTCTTCGGCGTGATACTCCAACTGCAACACGGTGGACTCTTCCAACGCTTCAACAAAAAGGGTTCCCGGAGTCTGATACAGATAGCTGTAAAAATCGCTGATCCACCAGTCTTCGATCGCCAGCGCGATCGTATGCTCCTGTCCATTGCTGTCTACAAAAAAGGAACGCATCGCCCCTTCGAATATATAGCTCTTGTACCGGCACACGAATTCGGGCTGACAGATATATTGCTTCTTGCGCACCTTCGTCACCCGAAGGAGCGAAATAAAATAGGCTCGTTCCTCCTCCGTCAATTCGACAAATCGTTCTATATTTTTAATAATGGCTTCGTATGCGTCCATGGCGCAATTTCCTGCAAAAATAAGCCGGGAGATGTCTACTTTCAGAAAATTCGCTAGTTTTAGGCATGAAGAAACTTCTCGTCCTCGCCGCGCTGTTCTATCTGTCCGCCCAATCTCTTTTCGCGCAAACAAGCGCTTACACCCCCTCGCCGCAGAACGAAAAGGCCCGCGAATGGTTTACCAATGCCAAGTTCGGGCTGTTTATCCACTGGGGCCCCTTCAGTATCCCCGGTGACGGCGAATGGGTGATGAACAACCGCAACATCACGGTGAAGAACTATACGCGGCTGGAGAAATTCTTCAACCCCATCGACTTCGACGCGCATACCTGGGTAGCCCTGGCCAAATCCGCCGGCATGAAATACATCACGCTTATCACCCGGCATCACGACGGCTTCAGCATGTGGGACACCAAATATTCCGATTTCAACATCATGCATACGCCGTATAAAAAGGACATCGTGCGGATGATGGCAGATGAGTGTCACAAGCAGGGCATCAAGCTCTTTTTGTATTATTCGCTGCTCGACTGGCGCCGGGACGACTATTCCTGGTGGACGGGCCGCACGGGCCAGGGTACCGGCCGCACCGTCCACGGCGACTGGAACCACTATATCCAATTCATGAAGAACCAGCTCACCGAGCTGCTCACCAACTATGGCTCCATCGCCGGTATCTGGTTTGACGGCTATTGGGACCAAATGGCGGAAGAAAGCAAAACCCGCAAAGACAACGACGTCCGCGTCGACTGGCATATCCGCGAAATCTACGACCTGATCCACAAACTTCAGCCGCAATGTCTCATCGGCAATAACCATCATATGACCCCGCTCCCGGGTGAGGACTTTCAGATGTTCGAACAGGATGTACCCGGTGAGAACACCAGTGGCCTGAGCTTCCAGAAGATCTCCGCCCTGCCGCTCGAGACCTGCGCGACGATCAACAACTCCTGGGGCTTCAACATCACCGATACGACCTACAAAACACCGGCGCAGCTCGTCGCCCTGCTCGTCAAATCCGCCGGCAATGGCGGCAACCTCCTGCTCAACATCGGCCCCATGCCTAACGGCGAGATCCAGCCGGAATTCATCGAACGCCTTCACTGGATGGGTCACTGGCTCGATACCTACGGCCCCGCCATCTACCACACCAAAGGGGGCTATCTCCGGCCGCAGCAATGGGGCTGCCTCACGCTCGGCCACAGCGCCGATGGGGAAAAGCAGGGGACAGGGGGCGAGATTCTATACGTGCACGTCTTAAAACCCGACGCCGGCACCATCCGCCTCGAACAATTCCCTTACAAAAACATTAAAAAGGCATATTTGTTAAAAGACAAGTCCTCCGTCGCCGTCACCTTACACGACGGCGTAGCGGAGATCCCCGCCCAGTCCCCCACCGCCGATGATCCGGACCAGGTCGTGGTGCTGGAGGTCAATTAAGCCACGAATTTGTCGTAGCCCACGGTCTCCCGGAACACCTGCGGAGAAACGCCGACATTTTTCTTAAAAAACCGGCTAAAATAGAACTCATCCGAATACCCAAGCTCGAAGGCTATCTCCTTCACCGCCTTCGCCGTTAGATAAAGCTGCCGCTTGGCCTCGATGATCAGTCTTTCCGCGATCAGCGCGGTCAGGGTCTTGCCAAAATATTGCTTGCTGGCCTTGTTGAGCACCGCAGCAGAAACATGCAGCAGCTGCTCGTAGTCCCCGGCCTGGTGATGCGTCCTATAATGCGTCTCGATCGCACTGGTCAGCTCACCCAGGATCGGTGCGGCCTGCCGCGAGCCATCAGCCTGCTGTTCCAGCTTAACCCGCGACGCATGGATCAAAAAAACCTTTAAAAAAGAGAGCAGGACGTCTCTGTCCGCTGGTCCCGGCCGGCCGAGCTCATCCCGCATCTGCAAAGCGATCGTCAAAAGCGCCTCCACATCGGCCCCAAGCTCCACCACAGGCGTGTCGTAAAGGTTATTGAAGAGCACCCCATTGCACGACACCTCGCGCCGATGCTCAAAAAGACAAAAGAAGCCGGGATGAAAATTCAACAGCACCCCTTCGAAGACACCATCCGCCGCAAGCGAATAAGGCTGATAGATCGAAAAACACAACAGGCACGGGGCGGAAAATGTAAACGCAGCCCCGTCCCGGATCGCCTTACCGGCACCCCGCCTGACCAAAAGGATCGAAAAATAAGGCTCCTGCCGCGGTTCCGCAAAAAGCGAAGCAGCATCGAAACCGGCAACGGCCAAAGAAAGCTCGCCGTTGGCCGCGTCGCGAAGCGTCAGCGGATCGAATCGTATCAAATTATCCATGGGAAAGCTGTTTCTGTCCATGTTCCGCAAAGGTATCGATTCGGAATTTTGTCCTATCAAAAAAACAAACAAATGAAACCAACAGCAAAATTCCTTACCCCGCCCTGGGATATGGACATCGCCGCAGAACGACTCATCACCGAAGCCGCCGCCTGGAATTCCCACGATCCCGAACAGCTCGCGGAAGGATATGCCGATACCATAGAAATGCGCGACGGGCTCACCGTCATTACCGGCAAGGACGCACTAAAACAGTTCGTCCGGGAAAAATTTGCAAAACAGCTCGATCATACCGTTAAGCTGGACCTCTGGGGTGCTTTGAAAGCGCGCATGGCCGTTCGTTTCGAAACGGAATGGCACGACGCAGCAGGCCAATGGTTCAGGAGCTATGGCGTTGTAGTCTACCAATTCAATGACTCCGGCCTGGTCGAAAAACGTTTTGCCAGCCAGGAGACCACGGCCATCGCCGCGGCCGACCGACAGCTCCGCGGATAATCGGCAGAAGGCCGCCACCGAGCCATCAAGGTCGCTTCCCCGCCGAAGCGGCCTTTTTATTATCTTAGCGAGATGAAAAAGATCGTATTTACCGCCCTCCTTATTCCCGCGACCCTTTTCGCCATCGCCCAAAATCCCGCAGACACCATAAGACAAAGCCGTACCGTGCGTTTCGCCGATTCCGCACACGGCCTCATCCATACGGAATGGATCAACCATGGGCATATCGTGGGCAATACGGTACAGATCATTCGCGCCAGCGACATGCTTACCGGCAAGACGCTCGCCGGCCTCATGTTTACAGATAACGCCGGCCACCAGGCCGTCGTCGACGCCGACGAGCTCCCCTCGCTCCTGAATGCGATGAACCAGATCATGAGTAAAGTGATCCCCGCCGCACCCGGCGCCAACCATGACCAGTATTGTTTCAGAAGCCGCGGCGGCTTCGAGGCCGGCTGTTTTATAAACAACAAGAATCAATGGCAGCTCTACATCCAGCTCAAATGGCGGGACCCCGGCACCATCACCCTGCTGAAGCCACTGGATGTGGAGGTATTTCTCGAAGATCTTAAAGATGTCATCAATCAGGTGCAGTAAGCTTATTGATCTTCATAGATATCCCGCAGCTGCGCCACCTGCCCCCGATATTTTTCAAAAAGCCGGGCCCGGGATACAAAACCAACGAACCGCCGCTCCTCGTCTACCACCGGCAGAAAAGCCACCTTGGTCCGGTCGAATTCCTCCATCACCTTCGTCACCGGCGTGTCGTCGGGCAACACAGTCGCGGGCTGATGAAAGATGTCCTGTAACATCGTTTGGTCATATCGCTCCGGCTGGAATAACATCCCGCGGATATCATTCATGTTGATCACCCCGAGCAGCCGCCTGTCCGCATCCACCACGGCGAAAACCTGCTTGTCCACCTTGGCCACATGCTCGATCAGGTCCCTGAATGCATCGCCCGGATGGAATACATCCTGATCGCGTTCGGTGATAGACGCGAGACTTAGCGCCGAAAGGATATTCCGCTCGCGCCGGTGGGTAAAGATCTCGCCCGCCAGCGCCAGCTGCTTGGTCTCCATATAAAAAGGCTCGAACGTCCGGGCGATAAAATACGCGATGCTCGACACGATCATCAGCGGAACGATCAACCCGTATCCATTGGTGATCTCCGCAATCAAAAAGATCGCCGTCAGCGGGCAATACATGACCCCGCTCAGTAACCCGGCCATCCCCACAAGGGTAAAATTCCCCTCGGGAAGATGGAGCCAGCCGGTGGCATTCCCCAGCCGGGAAAAAAAGAACCCCCAGTAAGCGCCGACAAAAACGCTGGGAGCAAAATTCCCACCATTGCCGCCCGAACCGATGGTGATCGCCGCTGTCAACGGCTTTAAAAACAAGATGCAGCCGGTAAAGACAAGCAGGAGCACATTCGGGGGAATAGCCCTAAGCCAGGACGCCCCGGGGAGGATGCGGCCGGGCGTATCGTCGGCGAGCATCTTCACGCTCTCATAACCTTCCCCATACAAAGGGGCGAAAACAAGAAAAAAAGCGGCCAGCATCAATCCGCCGCTCAACGCCTTCATATAGGGGTTAACCTTCCAGTGATGTAGTCGTTTATCGGTTCCCCGAAAAGCCTTGGCATAGTACAAGGACAGAAAACCCGCTCCTATCCCCATGAGAACATAGAAAGGGACAAACTTATAATTGAAATCCTGCTTGAGCACAAAATTGAGCACGCTGGACCCCCCCAAATAGATCTTGGAACAAAGCACACCCATCACCGCCGCAATGATCAACGGCACGAAATAGCTCACCACCGTTTCGGCCAGCAACACCTCTACCGCGAACATCACACCTGCAATAGGCGCATCGTATACTGCGGAGATACCCGCCGCCGCGCCACAGGCGATCATCAGCGTGCGCTCCGAATAGCTCAGCAGCCCCAGCCTGCCCATCGTAGAACCCAGCGAAGAACCCGTAGCGACTATAGGCGATTCCAGCCCCGCCGACCCACCAAACCCCACCGTGAGCGCGCTGGTGATAAAATGTATATAATTGTTCCGCGAAGGAATAAACGACGATTTACCCGCAATGGACTTTAACACCATGGCAATGCCCTTCTCGATATGTCCCCGGAAGAAACGTTGGATGATCCAGGTCGTCAGCAACAACCCCGTGGCCGGACAGAGTAAAAAAAGCCACTCCTTGCCGCTGAAATGCTGAACAAGCTTTTCCACCTGCTGAACGCTGCGCTTTAGCAGCACGGCCATCATACCCGACACGAAACCCGTGAGGGTGGCCGTGATAAGTATATATTGAACCCTGGAGACGCGGGTCTGTAGAAAATGTACCCCGTTGTGATAACCCCGGACGATCCCTTTATTGAGCCTGCTGATCCAATCACGCATGCGCAAATATACGCCATCGCACCCTAAGCTAGAACCCCGAGACGTCTTTCCCGTCGGCCAGGGCCTCACGGAACCGCTCCACATAAGGTTTCGCCATCCATTCCCCCATGAGCCGGATCGCGGAATCCGTATATTTCAAGGCAGCCACCCGGTCGCCCATGGCCGCATAGCCCTTCGCCATTCCGAAACTGGCCAGCCAATTCTTGGGTTCTTTGTCATAAGCCATCTTGAAGACGTCGAAAGCCGCTTTATTGTTTTTCAACCGAACCTGCCGGCTGCCATACCCAAAAAGATCCTCGACATTGCCCTTGGGAAAGGCGATCTTCATCAGGGAATCCGACTCGTGATGCCGGCCCACCTTATCCAGCAGTCCCGCATAGGTACTCAGCGTACGGAAATTGGCCTCGCCAAAATAGGTGTTGATCGAGCGGTCGGCCCAGTCCAGCCCTTCTTCGATGTCGACGTCGTTGTCCAGGCAGAACTCCGCAGCCTGCTGCATATTTTGCCAGTACTCATAAAACTCCCCGCTATTGAAGGCATAGCGGTAGGCTTCTACCCGGGTCTTTTTGAGGTTCACGGCGACCGTAAAAGGAATGCGCACCTTCTCCCATACCAGTGTCACCACGGCGCTGCTATCCGTCTCCGCGGAGAATTCATAGCTCAGCCGCTCGACGCTCTCGGGCGCCTTGCTAACGGGAACTACCACTCGCAAGGCATCGTGAGCCGCATTATAATAAAAAGAGCCCCAGGCATTATTATCTTTGGAGAACACCAGCGTAGCCTTCTCCGGCCCCATCGCGATAAAGAAACCATATTTCCCCGCGGCCAGCGGCTGGTCCTCGATGGTGACATCCGTGGAAAATTCGATGGTCGTATTCTCGTTGGCCCCTGCCCGCCAGGGAGCGGCCTTGCTGGTCCCATAGTGATAGTCTACGAACCCGTAGGGTACCAGGTCGCCCCAGATCTTTCCTTCCCGTCCGCCCACGCCCGGCCGGCTGTAATGGATGGTGACATCCGTGATGCCTACCTGCTCCGAGACCGAAGCCAGCTTACTCCCCCGGGGCATTTTCACCTGTTGCCCCCGGACAGCCAGGGACATAGCCAGTGCGATTAGCAAGACAATGTTTCTCATGCCGTGAAGCTGCCCCCTTCCCCCAAAAACCGCAAAACATTTCGACCAATTCCTTAAAATCTTCGCCGAATGCCCCCACCGCAGAATCAATTTCCGGCACATATTTGGTATCGGACCACACAAGTCAAAGCCCATCTTCATGCAAATCTCCCAGTACGCCGATCTCAACAAACATCAGGTCACCGCCGAAGTCGATAACTTCACCATCCAACGATACGCCCAGTTCTACAAACATTTCGACGCCCAAGATGTACAGGTTCTCGACATCGGTTGCAACACCGGCCGCGGCGGCCAGGTCCTGAAGACTGCCAACCCGCGCTTGAGGATCACCGGCCTCGATGTGGTGGGGGAACGGCTGGACAAGATCCCTAAAGGCCTCTATGACCGTTTGATCCTCAACTCCGCCGATAGCATCGACGCCCCGGATAATACGTACGACGATATCGTCGCGGGTGAAGTGATCGAACACATCGATCCCGCCGATGTCCAGGGCGTACTAAAAGAGCTAAAACGGGTGCTCAAACCCGGCTGCCGCCTCCTGCTCACCACCCCTAATCCCCGAGCTATCCTCGTGCGCCTGGGCCGCGACCAGGTACTAAAAGACCCTACACATATCTGTATCATGAGACCCGCCGAGCTAAAACAGCGCCTCCTGGATGCAGGCTTCGAAAACATCCGGATCAAAGGCAGCGGGAAAATGTCGAATTATTTCCCCGATTCCTTCCCCATCTTGTCCGTCTTCGGCAGCTACCTGGCCATTGCGCAAAAGCCGCGACAATAATTTCCACCAGCGTCCCGCTCCCCTTCAGGAATACACAGGCCGGTAGGTCAGCAGGGCCCTGCCGCTTTTGAATATCCGGTGATCGACGAGCTCGAGCTCGATATTCGCGGGAATACCCGTAAAGATCGGCGCGCCGCCGCTCAGGACAATAGGATTCACCATGACCATAAAGGTATCGACCAGCCGCGCGGCGGTTAACTGCGCCACGATACTGCCGCTTCCCAGGATCGTGAGGACTTTGCCGGCATCCTTTAGCCGCTTGATCTCGGCGGCGATATCCCCGGCCACAACACGGCTATTGTGCCAGTCGGCTTTTTTAAGCGTCCGCGAGAAAACGATCTTTTCCGCGGCAGACATACCCTCCGCCGTCTCCGCCTGGGTGGCATGGCCCGCAGGGGTTGGCCAGAAACGATACATCATCTCATAGGTCTTCCGGCCGAAGACCAACGTCGATCCGCTCTGCGCATTCTTACCCGAAAACGCTTTTTCTTCTTCCCCATCGTGCCGCCCCCAGGCAATGCCATCCGCGGCGTCCTTATAAAAACCATTCAGGCTGATGAAGTTGTACACATTTAATGTTCCCATTGTTAAAAGTTTTTAGTGATGTAATACCCTTATAACAAATGGAGGTCCGCCAATTGGACACAAAAACTCCGGCTTTTTCCCGCCGCCGCCGCGCTGTTCTTTAAAAAACTACGTCTCGATTGACTCATATATAAATTTAAGGGATGGCCGACAGCCATCCCTTTTTACTATTTCAGAATGATATTTTTTTAAGCAATTTGTTTCCTGGAATACCAATCTTTTATCTCAGCGACAATGGTATTCAGGCTATCGCTGTTTAATTCAGCGATAACTTTTGCCGGATCAAAACGTAAACCGCCATTTGCCTCCGGCTTTTTGATCCAGGTATAATACCCATGATCATTGTTGTTGTCAAATAAGACCAACAAGGCCGGAAAACGTAAATTCTCAAATTCGATAGGAACCAGATCCGTCCATTTGAGTTTATCATTGTCAAAAGACTTAACCTCTACGGCAAAAAGCCGTCCAGTCGGCTTATGGTTCTCCGAGATGTCTATCCAATAGTTAAACAATTGGTCATTGGGCTCATTAATAATTAAATCATTGAGCCTCGAAAAATAGACATACCCCAGTCTTTCCGCTCGCCATTCGTTCATATCTTTCTTGACATTCATGGTCGGTCTCATTTAAAGGATGATACAAATTTCGTGTTTTTATGGCTATAATGCCAATAGTTTGCCACTTCGTCATAAATCAGCTCCAAATTGGGAGCCGTAACGGGATATTTTGCTGTTATCCCATTGACATTCAAATTTATATCCATGCCACTCGTCGCAATAAAGAACCCCTTTTCGCTCACCTCATCAATTCCGAAAATATACACTGGAATGTTGAATTTCAACAATTCGGCTATTTCCTCCTTCTCGATCCTGATCATCAATTTATCACCTTTTGGACTATAACCCTGCGTTGTTGTTTTAACGCTGACAAAGAAAAAGGCCTTAAGTGGAAAATCCAAAAGGGCAACATAAAAGTCTACCGTGGGGAATTTATCACCTAAAAACGTCGGATCGAATAAGAAAAGTCCATTCATACTCTTCCGGGTAATGATAGTTGCAAAAATATTCTCCCCTCTTTTTCCGATTCGATTACTCATTGCTGTCGTTTTTTTTTCGCATACTCTTACTATCCGTCGCCGCCTCGACCAACTCGCCTCTTATGGCACTCCGCAATGATCGAGGCACTAAATGGCCGCCTGCACCGGAAAACCATCCGGCGCAGCAAATCCTATCGATTCAAATTGGTAAGTAAGTGCTGGAGAAATAGCGAGGAAACGCTACAAAGGTAGAATAATATAAAACCGAAAAAAATAAATCTAACGTAAAAGCACGACGCAGCATGATAAAAATCACTTCTGCAACTGCACATTCGAACAATCAGTAATCCGATACGGCGACCGCGGGTGACCACTGCGGACAACGACCCGGTTGTGCAAGAACCAAAGCCCGTCCACGCTCCTGGCCGAAAGCAGTAACCCATCCGAAGTCTCGAATGAGTTGTCCTCGATCCGGATATTGTGATGTACAAACTCGCCGGGTACGATCTTGCGGTTCTCCGGCGCGACGGCGATCACATAATCATCGGGCACCGAATTGTATCCGCAGCCGACAAACCGGTTGCGACGGATCGTAACGTCCCGCACAGGACCCGACTCGAACCAGCTGAGTGCATCGTCGGTGATCAGCACGGCGGCCATGCCCGTATGATAAAAGGTATTGTCTTCGATAACGACCTTGCGCCGCGTGGTCACCAGCACGCCGCGGGTGTTGGTGCGTTCAAACCGGCAATGCCGGATGGTGACAGCAGGCGTCCACGTGAGGTTCTCGACGCACGCGTTCACCGGTAACGAATCCGGCGGTGCGTTCGCCAACTCCAATTCGATCTCGCGGCGATCGATCATTCGCGCGTTAGTCACGATCCCATAGCCTTTCGCAAGCAGGGTCTGCGGATCGACATACGCGATGCTGTCGCCGGCATAAAAGGCGGGGAAACCCCAGGTCTGGGGATGCATAAAACGAACCCGCAGGGTTCTCGCAGACGCTGCCATGTCGCCGCCTGCAGACGCGCTGGCGCCGCCCGATGCGCCCACGATACGCAAATGCGTGCCATGGACATTCACCGCATCGTCATGCGAACCGGACGTCAGACAGCTGTCGAGCAAAATGCTACCTCTGCAGCCGGAGAAATGAAAACAGTCGGCAAAAGCGCTCACGATACGGCCCGAACCTCGCCTGGGCGCGATCCGGACACCGTTAAACCGCAGATCCGCGGAATACTGGGAGACGATCCCCAGCCCGTGCATATAGTACATGTTCACATGGTCGAGCGTCACGTCCCGGCTCTCGTCGATCAGCGCACCCACATTGTCGCGATACGGATCGCGAACGGTGAGCACCTCGCCCGCATGCAACCCGGTCTTGCGGAAGTCGCCCAAAAAACGCACTCGCGAGGCGCCCAAAGCAACCGCCTTGCTTTCCAGCAAAGACCCGACCGAAGCATATCGCATCGTTTCGTCGCGAGGATCGTAAGCAATAGAAAAAAGATCCCGGGAGATCTCCCAGCCTTCCCCATAAAAATGGATATGCCCGCTGTCGTCGATCCGGTAACGCGAGTCCGGATGAACAAGAACCTCGGCGCCACGCGGCCCTATGGAGGAGATCGTCATTTCGCTCATGGTCGGCCGTGCATAATCCACGCTGAGATTCCGGATCGTGACATCGGAGCAGTGCAACAAAGCAAACGACACCATCTTTCCATGCAACACCAGCAGCGTATGGTTTCCCTCCACGATGAGGTGATGCCTATTCTCCAGCCAAAGCGCGACATGCTTTACCTTCGACAACGTATCGTCCTCCGTGGCGTTGGAGATGTACAGCTCCTTCTTAACAGCGCTATCCGGCCAGACATCCACGCGGCCGCCCGGTAACCGCAAGACCTCGATGGCCACCACGTTCACCTTCGTCCCGGGTTTCAGCGGCACGTCGATAGACGAGATCACCCGCCCCCACTTGTCCCTGACCTGCCGCGTTGTCATCGTTCGCCCCCCCACTCTGGCCTCTGCAAACGAGCCCGCAAACTCAGCCCGCCAGACCACACCGCGCTGACCTGTATTAGCAACAGTCGTCGAAGTGGCCGACAGATGCCGCACGGTAAGTGTCGTCCCCAGGATCGGCAAGTCGGACAACCAGGCACTATCCACGCCCCGATGCCGGTAAAGCGTTTGCACGATACGCGTCCCCGGCACGGGCTCCACGCCCATCAGCCCCAGGACCACGCCTTGTATCACCCCAAAAGAGACCTCGGGATATTCCCGCCGTTCCGTGCCCGGATCGGCACAAAAGAGCAGCGTCCGGTAAGCCGTATCCCAATAACCTTCCCGGTAATACAAATAAGGTAGGTAAGAGTTGTTCTCCATGTTCCAGCGTACGGATGCGAGATGATCGATAGTACGCCGGATCCGCGCCGTGTCCCGCAACGCATCGAACCACAACAAAAACGTCTCCCCTTCACCGAGTCCAAAATGCCCATCCGTACTATACCAGGTATGATAACGCCGCAATGAATCGCTCCACCAGTCGGCCTCCAGCCGCGCCCTATAGCGTTCCGCACGCCGGGCAAAACCATCGGCCGCCGAAAGCTCCCCGCGTTGCCGGAGCATATCCGCATAGGTCCGCAGCCCGCGATAAAGCGCCGCCACGAGATCGACACCCATCTTCATATTGGGAATACCTTCCGAATACGAAGGCAATCCGCGGCAGCGGTCAAAGGCATCCTGTTCATGGAAAGGCACCGGCGCATTCGGATGCGAAGGCCGCGTCAGCAAAGAATCCGGCTGCAACACCCAGCTGTCGATATAGTCGCCTGTAGTCCGTCGCTGGAATAACCGAAAGACGGCATCCCGGTAATAGCTGCTGTCGCCGGTCCAGGCCGCCAGCCGCCAGGTCGCCGACAATACATCGAAGTTGGCATCGAGATTGTACCAAAATTCCCTATCGCTTCTATAGTCTTCCGGCGCAGGTACCCCATGCTTGTTCATCTCCCAGTACGAGCACCAGTTCTTCGACGCGGAGATATTCCGCGCGAAAAGCGTCAGCATATTTTTATTCTCTGCGTCGAGCCCGAGTATGGCGCCCCCCACACACTGATGCGAGACATCCCGCATACAAAAGGCATCCCGCGGCGGCAATGCGGACTCATACCACGGCCCCACAGGATCACCCGGCTTACCCCGGTAGTGCAGCGCCTGCGCCTTGGCCCACGCAAAGGCGTGAGCAATGGCGGTGTCGGAGCTGCCGAATTGGACGGCCTGGGCACAGGCGAGGGAGGCGATGAGGAGGGACACACAGGCGGCAAGAGCTTTTTTCATAGTGTGCTTTTTAGTCGATGGTGATCGGGCGGATGCCGTCCCAAAGCATTTTTTTTACCAGTTTTCCGTTTTTGTATACGGTGACCTTGCGACCGTGGATGCCGATATTCCAATCCCCACCGAACGCCCGCATATGCTCCAGTGTCATGAACGACCACCCCGCAGGCAACCGCGGTTGCAAAGAAAAACTATTCAAGCTCACCGGATCGATGCCAAAAAGCCCTTCGGTAACAGCACGGCAGTACAAGGCACTTTCCGCCGAAAGCTGCCGCTGGTTGCCTTCCGGCCACGCCTCCACGGGGTAAGGTACATGCTCGCCCAATAGCCGGGTTCGGGAGTAATATGCAAAATACCGGTAACAGGTATCCGTAGCGCCTGCATAGAAAAGCCCCCGAAACGCATATAATGTCGCCCGGTCCCAAAAGGTGGTATCGCCCGCCTCCGTCAATATCCCATTCTTCGTCCACAAATACGGCGAGAGCAGCGCCTTGATGGTCTGCGGCGCCCGGTCGAAAATACCCATCACCAATGGCAAACAGATCCATGAACGCAGCACCGTATTGCCGGCATAGTAACGATACGTGTCGAACCCACTCACCCGGGCCGCAAAATAAGAACCCAAGTCTTCCCGCAGCCGCAAAGCCTCGGAGCGCAACCCGGCTGAAACAGCAGAGTCCCCCAGCGAAGCCGCCACCCGCGAAGCATATAAAAATCCCCCATAGGCAAGTACGTTAGTCGAAAGATTCACTTTCCCTGCCGGAAAACGTCCTTCCAGTTCATCCGCATCGCTGGCGATCACGCCCGCCGATGTCCGCTTGCGCCGCAGATATTCCAGACACCAGGAGATCAACGGCCAAAGCCGCCGTGCCTCGATCCTGTCACCATAAGCCAAGGCGAAACGCGCCGCACCATAGGCGATCATCGCCTGGTCCCCGCGATCCCCCGCACCATCCCAGCTACTATCGCCTTCCGCAACGATCGAGCTGGGAATTGGCCGAAACGCAGCATTCATATACCCACCAAAAAGCCGGAACGTATTCTCGGCGGCTTCATTCCCGGCGATGTCGCCGAGGAATGGAAAGAACGGACTGGCGTATTCCGCCTGATCGTTGGCCCAGATGGCCGCATAATATTCACCGCCGCCCGGCGAGTGCAGGAGCCCCGCCTTGGTATCATAAATGCTTTCCGCGGCCCGCAGCTTCGCAAAATCGAACAGCCGGTCGACGGTATCGTTGGGGGTATGCAGCACCAGCGATCCAAAAATATCGTTCACCATCGCCTCCCTGCGCCGCAGCTCATACGACGCGGAGTACACATACCCCTCTTCCGAACGCCTCCGCACGGAAACCACATACGAGAACGAACTGCTGATGCCCGGCCCCAGCACGAGATCCCCGGCATCATAGGTCCTGCGGCAAACGACAAAAGGCCCCGAGACCTCCCGGCGCCCATCGGTAACGCTGTCACTATCCACCACCGGCAGCCGCACTCTCATCGCCACCGTCCCCGTGTTAGTCAGCACATACTGCTCGATATAAGCGCGTTTGTCAACCGAAGGGAAAATGGTTCGCTCCAGCAGGAGCGGCGTACCCGTCCCGCTCACCACCCGCAACACTCCCCGGATATAAAAACGCGTCGGCCGCTCCACCACCGGCTGCCCATTAACCAGGATCGAATCCCCCACCCGCTGAGTCAACTTCAAAAAATAACTTCCCCGCGTATCGTTCGGCAAGGTGCGCAAGGCTGGAAATACGAGGTGTTGCCGCAACACCAGCTTCCCCTGCGCATCCACGCCATACGTCACAATAGCAGCCATGCCTTTTCCTGCCATCTCGATGTGATCCGTATGCGCAGTATCGCCGTCCCGAACCACCCACGATATTCCGCCATCACCCGTAAGCTTCCACCGCGTTTTCTGCGCACTCGCGCCTAACGCACAAAAAAGAAATACAAAAAACAAAATTCGCCTCATAATAATTTATTTCGCCAACCCCAAAGGTGAAAAGATCACGAAGATCAGCACCATGGCCGCCAGCAACAGGACAGCATACCAATGCCGGTTCTTCCAGGGCGTAAGTTCTACCACATTGTCGATCACCGGCACATAAGGCTCGGCCATCGGCCGGATCCTGCCGATCACCAGCATCAGCACCGACGTCACCACAAAAAGGATCGCCAGCACATGCAGAAAATGCAAGTGCACTGGAAAGACCGTTTGCGTCAGTCCATAACAAAGGATAAAGAACACCAACCCTATCTTGGCCGCCACCGGCGGCACTCGCCGGGTCAACATGCCGATCACGATCACCGTAAAGATGGGTACATTAAAGAACCCGTTGACGGTTTGTATATAGTTATAAAATCCCTTGTGTGCAAAAACGAGCATCGGCGCTATCGTCATGGCGACAAAACACACCGCCAGCTCACAACGCTTGGCCACCCGCAGCAGATGCCGTTCCCCGACCGATAGCCCCTGCGACACCCGCCAGGGCCGGTAGATATTCAGCACGAATAGCGTGCTGCTGCTGTTCAGACCCGCATTGAACGTGCTCAATCCCGCGCCGAAGATGATCGCCGCAAAATAGCCCGAGATAAATGGCGGCGACACCAGGGCGCTAAGAGCCGGAAAGACCTCGGCGGTATTGTGCAGCCGCGGCCGCGTAAACACATGCACGGCTATCAGCCCGGGGATGTTGAGCAGCAAGGGCGACACCATTTTACCCACGCAGGCTACGGCGATCCCTTGCTGACAGGTCTTCAGATCCCTCGACGCCAGCACCTGCTGCACGATATATTGTTCCGTTCCCCAATAATACAGGTTCACGAGCAGCATCCCCGTAAAAAGCGTCGGGAAGGGTATCGCGTCCGCCGGGCCGCCGATGCTGTTCAAATGCGACTTATGACTCCCCAGCACGGTATGCAACCCCGCCGCAAGATCGCCATGCCCCACATATCGAAGGGCAAAAAAGGGTAGCAGGACACCACCCGCAAAGATACCCATGCCCAGCAGGGTGTCCGATACCGCAATCGCCCGCAGCCCACCCAGCACACTATACAAACAACCCGTGGCGCCCATCACCCACACGAGGATCCAGATCGCCGGCCAGTAGCCGATCCCCCAGTGATCGCTGAGCCGGAACAACCCGTTGAAGGCCACCGCACCGCTATACAGCACCGTGGGCAGCAGATTCGCCACATAGCTGATTAAAAATATCACCGACACCCAATTGCCCGTAGCCCGGTCATACCGTTTCACCAGGTATTCCGGCGTCGTCGCGATGCCCGTACGGAGATACACCGGCATAAAGAACTCCGAAACCACTAACATCGCCAGCACCGAAGTCATCCCCCACGCCATCACACTCATATTGTTCGTATAGACGAGCTCGTTCTCGCCAACGATCGTCGCCGTATTGATATTGGCGAAGAGAAGACCGCCGCCCGCCACGAGAAAACCCAGACTACGCCCCGCCAGAAAGAGTCCGCTGAGCGTCTCGATCCGGCTCTTCCGCGCCTGCCGCCAGGCTACGAAGGCGATGATCCCCGTAAAGAGCAAAAAGCTCACTATCGTCACGAGATTACCCACCTATAGTGTATTTCGACGCCACAAGACCATCGGCATCGTCTCCCGCACCATCTCCCGGCGCATCACGAATTCCCCGGACATTTTTCCCATCAGCGAGAAATCGGCGGAATAGGTGGTGATCCCGATGAGCTCCTTGGCCGGCTCGTCGTTATGCGACAGGATACCCAGGTCGCGCCCCGGCTTCAGCTTTTTCGTCTTACATTCCTTGAGCATTTCGAATAAGGCATAGTTGTCCAGGGTAAAATAGACCTTGCCTTTTTCCATGGACCCCGGCTTGAATTCCCGCAACACCCGTCCTTTAACCTTGCTATCCTTTAAAAAACTTCGGAACGCCACCACGATCTCCTTGGGGTCAAGCGACTCGGGGTTATGATAAAAGATCATCTCGTCGTATTCCCGGATCACCGGCGCCAGCTCCATGAAGATGCGATAGGACGATTCCGCGAACTCCTGCGTCACATGATTGAACTCGCCGGTTATCGGCTCGTAGCGGTCGACCATCAAAAACCGGTTCCGCGGTATCGTCTCCAACAGCTCCTTCGTCCGCGGATGCGGGATAGGCGCTATCACATACATCCCATACTTTCCTTTGATCTGCATCAGGATCGTTTCGAAAACGTCGATATTACCGTGGTGAAAGAACACATTCAGGTGGACATTGGGCCCCAGCTCCGCACGAAAGTTCCGGTAGAACTGCTCCTCGAAAGTATCCATATTGTACATCATCAGGGCCACCAGCAGCGTCTGCTCCGTGTTGCCGTTGGTTACATAGTAACCCCGCCCGCGGGTAGAGCCTATCAGCCCACGGTTGATCAGCTCCTGGTAGCCCTTGACGACCGTATCGCGTGAGAACTTCAGCTCACGGATCATCTCGTTCAGCGATGGCAGCAGGTCATCCGGTAACAGCAGCTTCTCATCGATGGCATTGATGACCCCCTGCACCAGCCTGTCGTGCTTCGAAAAAGAAGGCACCGACTCCAGCTTTTTTATTTCTCCAAAAACCGTCTTCATTATTAAGGTTTGTTCCAAGATACGTCAAGATATGATACGGTCGGCCGCCCGGTCAGCATCAATTGTATCCCGGATTTTGTGTCAGCTGCGGATCGGCCTGGATCTCCGATCGCGGGATCGGATAGAAATAGAAGCTCGGCTGCCATGCCCGCACCTGTACCGTGTCGACCTGGTAAGTAAAGGTCGTATTCTGGGCATTCGTGGGGGTGATGATGATCCCGAGCGCATCGCCCGCCCCCTGGTCGGCTATCCCCCACCGGCGGAGGTCAAAGAACCGGTGCCCCTCGAAACAAAGCTCCACCCGGCGTTCCTGCATTATCTTCTGGATCAGGTCGGTGCCGCCGGGCGACGTGACGTCCGGCATCCCGGCGCGTTCTCGAATTTTATTCAAATAACTTAGCGCCGTAGCCGTTTGCCCCAGCTCCGCCTCGGCCTCCGCATAGTTGAGATAGATCTCGCCGAGCCGGAAGACGATCCACTGCGCCGGACTATAAGGCTGCACGTTGAAATTATAGGTCGAGTCCACCATCTTCAGGATGGTATAGCCCGTTTTAGAAGCATTCCACGGCGAAAGCGCGCTGAGCTTGGAATCCAGTCCGCCCAGCCAGAACTGCGCCGGCCTCCCCTGGAACGATGCCCCATTCGTCAATATATCGGCGTACAACCGCGGATCGCGATTCGCATACGGGTTCGCCGCCTCGGCGGGATTGCTCCAGCTGAAAGCCGTGCCGTCGTTCATCTGGAAGGCGTCGACCATTTGCTCCAGCACGTTATAGGCGCTATAGCCGTTGTAGCCATTTGGGCTCAGATCGCGGTAGACCGTGTTATACCGGTCCTCGAGCACATTGCCATAGACCCGCGCAAAGATCACCTCGGGATTGAAGAAATCGGTGAAGATCCTGCCATAGGTGGTCGACGTGCCATACAGGGAGTATTGAGACATATTGATCACCGCCAGCGCCGCATCGGCCGCCGCCTGCCAGCGGGCCATATCGTTGGAGGTATTGAAGTACGGGCTCGCAGCATACAACAGCAAACGCGATTTCAACGCCAATGCCGCCCCGATGGTAGCCGTCCCTTCCTGCCCCGAAGGCGCCGTAGCCTGCAACCCCGGCAACGCCGCAGCAATATCCGTAAGGATAAAATTCTCGGTAGAATCCCAGCTCGACCGGCTTTCGTTATAGGTGTTGTCGGTCGACGTATAGACCTTGGTGATCAGCGGCACGCCGCCGAACCGTTTCAGCAGCTCGAAATAGCACAAGGCCCGCAGAAAATGTACCTGCGCCGTCATCGAGGTGATCGCTGCGCCGTTACCCAGCGTATCGAGCTGCCCGATATTCGCAAAGAAGATATTGGTCTTCTGAATGGTACTGTACAACGTCGACCAGAAATTGATCGTCGAACTATAGTTGAGGGGAAAAGAGCTGCCCTGGTTATCCGGCGTAGCCTGCCCCTGCACATACGTGTTCTCGCTGCACCAGTTGAAATTGCTATAGAGCTCGTCCGTCTGCGAGCCCCAGGCAAAGCCGCCGTCTTTGAACGACAATACCGCCTCGGCATAGATCTCGTTGACGAACACCTGCGCCAGCGCCGGGCTGCTCCATACGGTGTTGGTCGAAAAAGTAGTGGTGGGCTGGATATCTAATATCTTGTGGCAGGACAGCAGGCTCATAAGCGCCGCCAACCCAAGGAAAATATATACCTTCTTCATAAATAATAGTTGTTAGTACTTAAAAATTGACGCTCAACCCGATGTTGATGACCCGTTGCTGCGGGTAATAGCGGCCGCTTGTAGCCGAGACCGGACTGAGGTTTGTCGCCGTGGGCAATTCCGTTCCTGGCGATTCCGGATCGAAGGAAGGGCCCCATTTGTCGATCGAGAACAGGTTGTTGCCGCTGATGTAAACGCGTGCCGACGAGATCTTCGCGCGCTGGAACAACCCGGCCGACCCTAAATTGTAGCCGATCTCCACGTTCTTGAGCCGCAGGAATCCGTCGTTCAACAACCAGAACGTGGACTGATAGGTGTTAGGCCCATAGGTCGCATTGGTGGGTCCGTTGAAGGTGCGCGGATATTTGTTATCCCCCGGCTGCAACCAGCGTCCGTTGTAGAACTGCTGCGCCATATTCAACCCACCCGGCTGCAACAACGCCTGGGCGGCCGCCTGTCCCTGGAAGAAGACGGTGGCATCGAAAGCCTTGTACCGGCCGCCAAAGCTGAACCCATACATGATCTGCGGCGTAGAGCTGAGATTCGTCCGCACCTTGTCCAGGCCGTTGATCACCCCATCCCCGTTGACATCCTTGTACCGGATATCGCCGGGGCCCGAACCCAGCGGATGCGGCGTCTTACTCACCGTTGCCGTATCCTGGTATAGCCCCTGCGCCTGGTAGAGCAGGAAGGAACCCACGGGATGCCCCGTCATCCGCTGATAGGCGGGAACAGTAGAAGGCTCGGCCTCGTAGACCACCTTGTTGACGGCATAGGTAAAGTTGCCGTTGATGAAATAAGAGAGGTTCTTCGACGGGCTCTTGCGCCAGCCAAGCGAGAACTCGACGCCCCGGTTGAGCACCTTCCCGAGATTTTCATCGGGAAGAGAAATACCCGTATACAGCGGCACGACCTCATTGGGCGGCACCAGGATATGCGTCCGCATGCTGCGGAAGACATCCAGGTCGAAGGTCAGGTTCTTCAGAAAACGCATGTCCAGACCCAGGTCGGTGGTCGTAGCCGTCTCCCAGGTGATATTTACATTGGACGTAGGTCCAAGCACAAAACCCGGCACCTGCGACGGGTTGGCCCCATAGAAATAGCCCGCCGCGAGGTACTGCGAGATCTGCCCCGCCTGGAGCTGATAGGTCTGTACGTACTGGAATGGGCTCACCGCATCGTTACCCGTTTGCCCCCAGCTGCCACGGACCTTGAACTCGTCGATCACGCCGGATTTGAAAAAGGCTTCGTTGGAGATACGCCAGGCCGCCGACACCGCGGGGAAGAAACCATACTGCCTGCCTTGCGGAAAATTCGGCGAACCGTCTTCGCGGGCGTTGAAATCCAGCAGATAGCGGTCGTCATAGTTATAAGATAGCCGGCCGATGTAATTTTGCCGTGCCGTTTGCAACGTTCCGGAGTTGTTGGTGGCGCCAATGGTGCTGCCGGCAAACAGGTCCTGTACATTGTTGCTGAGGAAACCCGTCTTGTAGGCATCCAGGTCGGTATAGGTCTCGCGCGACATCTCATACGCCACGAAGGCTTCCAGCGAGCTGCGGCCGAACTTGCGTTGCCAGCCCAGTTTGGCATTGAACAGCTGATCCACCGTACGTGCCGATGAGTCGGTGAGGTTTGGCGGGATGGACGATTGAACCTCTACATACGAATTGGTCGCCTCGTTATAGCTGTACGCAGGCGGCGGCTGGGCATTGAACCCTTTGTAGCCGTAGAAGAACAGGTCATAGGCGTAATACGCGTCGAAATGCAGGCCGGGCGTGATCCGACCCCAGTCCCAGCTCAGCGAGCTCTTGGTTTGAAGAAAATCATAATTTAAAACCGTATTCCCCAGATCGCCATTGAGCACATAGACCATGCTGTTCTGCGGCCCGCCGCCGATGCCGACGCCCACCAGCCCGTTTGGATAACGGGCCACCAGGTAAGGATAAGCGCTCCAGAGCTCCTGGAAGATGTCGTTCGCGTTACCGTATTGCGGTCCTTCGGTAAGCCGGTATTCATTGCGGTAGAGCGCGTCCAGCCCGATGCGGAGCGTAGGCGTGGCCTGGATATCCACGTTGGCCCGTACATTTTTGTTCGTGTAGAAATCAGAGCCGCCCTTGTACATGCTGTTCTGCTGCAGGTATTGACCGGAGAGATAATACTTCACCTTATCGCTGCCACCGCGGAGCGACATAACGTCGTTGGTCTGGAAGGCCCAGGGCCGCATCACGGTCTTCCACCAGTTAGTGTTCGGATAACCCAGCGGATCGGACCCGTCCTGGTATTTCTGCAATTGCGTCGGCGTATACGTCAGCTGCTGACCCACCAGCTGGTCATATTCGTTCACCGATTCGGCATAGTCGTGCGAGCTCAACATCTTCGGCACACGGGTAGGTTGCGTCAGCGACGCATTGGCGTTGAAAGACAGCTGCGACTTGCCGGCGATCCCCCGTTTCGTCGTGATCAACACCACCCCATTAGCCGCCCGCGCTCCATAGATGGCGCCGGTAGCGTCCTTCAGCACGGTAAAGGTCTCGATGTCATTGGGATCGATGCGGTTAAAACCACCCTGCCGGTCCGGTATACCGTCGATGACGATCAGCGGTGCCGTATTACCCAGCGTCCCGATGCCTCGGATAAAGAACGCGGCATCATCCGCGCCCGGCTCCCCGCTGCGCGTGTTGACGATCAATCCCGGCATGGAGCCGGCCAACGCATTGGAGATATTGGCCACCGGCGATTTGGCGATCTCGTCGCCGCTGATGTTGCTGACCGCACCGGTGAGATTCACCTTCTTGCGCGTTCCATAACCGATGACCACCACCTCACCCATGTCCCTGGCGCCGCCGGCCAGCGCCACCGTCAATACATTTTGATCCCCGAGCGTAACACTTTGGTCGGTAAAACCTACCAGCGAAAAGTTCAATACAACATGACCACCCGCCGGAACACCAACGGTAAAATACCCCGTAGAGTCGGTGGTCGCACCGCGTTTGGTCCCCTTGACCACAACGCTGACACCGCCAAGCGCGGCACCCGTGGAATCGGTGACCTTACCGCTGATCTGCCTCGTTGTTTGGGCGTGAACCGCCCCGGGAAGCATAGAAAAGCCCCCTGCGACAAAGCCGAGGAGGCACATTCGGAAGAGCATTCTGACAAGCATATTTGTTAGATTTTGGCTTTACAATAGTTTACTAGTCTGGTCTAGTCTGATACTGTAAATGTAAAATACTTTTCCGGATTCCGCAACAGTTGCGGAAAAAAATTTATTTGTACATTTCACTTTTCCCTTCCCTGCCGGTACTGTGATGGCGACATCTCCGCCATCTTCTTAAAGAAAGAGGAAAAGCTATCGGGGCCCGCGAATCCAAGCCTGGAGGAGATCTCCTTGATACTTAGCGAAGAAGAGCTTAGATACCCTTTGGCCTCCAGGAAGAGATGATCCGCGATGGTCTGCTTGGCCGTCATGCCGGTATATTTCTTCATCAGGAAATTCGGGTAATTGGGATGGACGTGGAGCGCGTCGGCGTAGAACTGAACCGACTTTTCGCTCCGGCAATGCTTCTGTACCAATTCACCAAACGATTCCAGTACGTCATTGTAAGCAGAACCGTAATGCGATGGTGTAGCCTGGGCAAAAAGCCGGTCGCACTGGAGCAGCAGTTCAAGCACTTTGGCTGCGATCATTTCGTCCTTGTTCGGCAATTGCCTGTTGTATTCATAAAGCAGATATTCGAATATCTCGCCGAGCTTCCCGGTCTCCTCATCCGTTAAGATCACAAAGGGCTTCATGGACGTCCTCAGGACCCTTTTGTTGGCAATAATGCATTTCGGAAAAAAGTGCTGGGAAAAGAAACCGACATCGAAAGAAAGCATATACCCCGAACAATCAAGGGAGAAAAAACTGCCCGAATGCGGAACTCTCTGCGGAACCACCAAAAGGCTATTGGTCTGGATAGGAAACCGGTAATGCCCTATCGACTTCTCCCCCTTTCCTCTTTTCACCAGGGTAATGAACAGCTGCGACTGGCGATAGGCCGGAATGTTTCCTTCCCAGGCAAGAACGATGTCCTCCAGCCGGTGGATCTGAAAGCTGAACGCATGTTTCAGATGGACATCCATATCGATTATGCCGTTCCTGGCATATTTGCGAAAGGCATCCCGATACTCACTGATGATTATAGTATTATCGGAATATCTTATCCCTAAAGCGGGCATTGGACACATTCTATTACCTGCTTCAACTTATCTTCGGTCAAGGGCTTATCCAGAAAACCAATGACGTAGTTATAGCTAAATACTTTTTGCCGCTCCTCCCGGGTGGCTTCGGCCGACAGCACAAAGACGTGCAGCCCGTCTTTCAGCCCCGTGAATAGGCCTTCCAGCCGGTCCAGCAAATCGAACCCATCTACCTCCGGCATATGCAGGTCTGTAAACACCACGGTCTCCGCTCCCTCCGCCCAAAGGTCTGCCGACATTAAATAGTCTATGGCGGCCGTAGCGTCTGAAAATGTCGTAATCGCGGCACGCCAGCTGAAATTCCGGATAATCTTACTCGTTAGCTGCAAGGAAAAATAATCGTCGTCGACTAAAATAAAATGGGGCATACCCCTTTTGCTCGTGTTTTTCATCCGCACATTGATTTTTGGCAATAGCCATAAAGTTGCATGAATCGATCGCAAAAAAGTTTGATGAATCAAACTAAAACATTACAAAATCAAATGTAGGCTTAATTGATCACCACGATTGCGGCGGCGTCATTCTCAATTTTTAATTAGCCGCCCGGCTCATTTTTTAATTAGCATTCGAGGCGGGGAGTCCCAAGGTCGCGCTAAACAAATTTTGCCCGATAAGCGGTCGGCGAGACCTTCGTCATCCGGGAAAAGAACGACGAGAAATTATTGGCATCGGAGAAGCCAAGCCTGTCCGCTATTTCCTTGACGGACCAGGAAGTGGTTGCCAGAAGGGATTGGGCTTCCATGGCAACCCTGTTGTCGATCGTCTGTTTAGCACTCATGCCGTTGTGTTTCTTCATCAGAAAATTCAAATGCCCCGGATGGACATTCAGTGCATCCGCATAGAACGCAACGGACCGGTCTTTGGTGAAATGGTCCTCGATGAGCTCATCGAACTTCTCCACCGTGGGATGATAGATGCTCTCCTTGCCCATCGCCTCCACTTCGGTGAACATCCGGTCGCATAGGATCAGCAGCTCGAGTATCTTGACCGCGATCATCTGATTTCTCCCCAGCAACGCCGCCGCATTCTCCTGCAGGATAGCCTCGAACACCGGCACCAGCTGTTTCTGCTGCGCCGCAGAGACCGATAGATACGGCTTCACCGAGGACTTGAACACCTTTTTCTCCGCGATCAGCTTTTTGGGGAACGCATTATTCAAAAAGAAATCGATATTGAAGTTGAGCACATAGCCCGAACAGTGCAATGAATCGTAGAGGGTGGAATGGATCACCCGGCGGGGAATAAGCACCAGCGTATTCTTCGTTATCTCGAAATTGAACATGCCGACGCTTTTCCTGGCCTCCCCTTTGAGAAAGAAAGTAATATAATACATCGATTGCCGGTTGGGCGGGACGACCCCGCCCAACCGGGGCACAACATCTTCGAGCCGGTGGATCTGATAGCTGAACTTATGTTTCAACCGCTTGTCCATATCGATAACGCCATCCTTGGTAAATCGCCGGAATACTTCCTTGTAGGCGTCCAGGATCTGAGAGTCGCTTGCCAGCATGCCGGGGTTTTGCACTAAAAATAATCCATTTTGAAAGCAAAGGCCGCTGCTCAGGCGAAACTTTTCACGACATTTTTGACATCCCGAAGCTTAAAGGCGATAACGATCGACAACACGCCGCCCGTAAGGAACGCCACTCCCGACCACGCAACGATCCCGATAGCGGCGGCGGCAGGATAATACAGGATCAGCCAGGAAAAGATCAGGAGAAGAAGGCCCCCCGCAAAAAGCCATCCCCATCCGCTCAGCTTATAATTGCTGAGATCCATCGAGATGCCCATGATGTAGAAGGAACGGAACATCAGCCAGAAACCCACAAAATAGGGCAGCGTCGCCATCGTGACCACCGGGAATACCAGCAGATAGGAACCCGCGGCCACATCGATGATGCCCGAAACCAGGGTCCAGCCCCAGCCCGGAAGGACGTCCCTGTTACCCAGGGAGAACACGATCTGCGAGATACCGATACCCAGGATGGACATGCTGAACAGCACGCTCAACCCGACATAGCCTTCGAGCGGCCGCGATAGAACGGCGATCCCCGAAACGAGAAAAAGGACACCGATAATGATGAACCACCACCAGTTGCGGACGGCTCCGATTGCATTGGATGCGACAGACATAATGGGAATTTTTAAAGTCAGGAATTTGATTCGTTCAGCAACAAAGGAACAGTGAATTTTAAAGCCCGACCTTTCGGAAACACACAATAGTCTGTCAATTTCAAAGAAGCCTGTTCCACCGGATAAACGCATTCCTAATGCCCGGCCATCGCCTCTCCGAGTTCTTCCAGCGTCTTCCCCCGCGTCTCCCTGACCTTAAGGGCGATGAACAGGACGCCCAGCATGCAGATAACGGAATAAATGTAAAAGGTGCTGTCCTTCAAATGTGCGTAGAGAATGGGGAACGTAAAGATGAGAATAAAATACGCCAGCCACAAGCTGATCACGGCCACCGTAGTAGCGGCGCTTCGCACCTTGTTAGGGAAGATCTCGGAGATCAGTACCCAGGTCACCGGCGCCAGCGACATGGCATAGACGGCGATGGCCGACAACAAATACCAGGATACCCGTGTGGAACCCGCCGCCAGCATCCGCACCACGATGAGATAGAGCAGGGCCAGACCACCCGCACCCGCGAGCATCAGCGGCCGGCGACCCAGCCGGTCCACGAGCAGCATCGCCAGCAGCGTGAACACCAGGTTGACCGCACCGATAAAAACGGTTTGCATCAGCTGGCCGTCCTGCGGCACGCCGATGCTGCGAAAGATCAGCGTGGTATAATTAAATACGACATTGATGCCGCAAAGTTGCTGGAACACGGCAAGACCGATGCCCACCAGCACAGCCGGCAAAACGGCCTTTTGAAACACGTCGGCATACCTGACCCGCTGCCGGTTACCCATACTCCGGTTGATATCCGCCAGACTTTCGGCTGCGTAGACCCGCCCGCCGATCCGCTCCAATATCGCCACGGCCAGGTCATTTTTTCCCGCGCCGGCCAGCCACCGCGGACTCTCGGGCAGCCACCAGGCCCCCAAAAAGAACAAGGCCGAAGGCAGCACGCCCAAACCGAACATCCAACGCCAGGCATCCGCACCCGCATTGCGCAGCAAATAGTTGACGACATTGGTGATCAGGATACCGATAACGATAGTGAGCTGATTGATGGCCACCATCCGGCCACGGAGATGCGCAGGCGCTATCTCCGCGATATACATGGGCGAAAGCATCGAAGCCATGCCGACACCCGCGCCGGCCGTGAAACGGGCAACAATGAAAACCGCCCGCACCGGGGCGAGCGCCATGCCAAGCGAAGAAACACCAAAGATAGCCGCCGCCAGCAACAACCCTTTTCGCCTGCCATACCTGTCGCTGACGCGGCCCGCGACAAGACAACCCGCAATGGCGCCCAATGCGAGGATGGCCGTGGTGAGACCCGCCCAATAATCATTCAGGTCGAACTGCCGTTGCAGAAACGGCAGCGCCCCGGCGATCACGGCAAAATCGAAGCCAAACAGGTAGCCGCCGAGGGCCGAGGTAAAAGAGATGCCGAGAATATACGTATGGTTGTAGCCGGATCGCGACATGACAGCAATTTATTTTATGGCGAATGTAAAGGTCGTTCTTGTCTCATAGGTCGCACCGGGCGACAGGATCGTGCCGGGAAACTCCGGCCTGTTAGGACTGTCGGGAAAGGCCTGCGTCTCCAACGCAAAAGCGCCATGCCGGCGATAAGGCGTACCATGCGCACCCTGCAGGGTGCCATCCCACCAGTTCGCCGTATACAATTGCACGCCGGGCCGGTCCGTGCTCACCCGCAGCAGCCTGCGCGAAGCCGGGTCATACGCTTCCACCGCCGGTTCACCACCCTCGGGCATAAGACCGCTGCCACCGGGCACATGACGACCATCGGGCACATCAGCCCCCCCGGGCAAATCAGCCCCCTCAAGCACGAAATGATGATCGAACCCCCGGTCCACGGTCAGGCTATCGATCCCTATTCCAAGACGTCGCGGCGACAGCAGATCCAGCGCCGTTCCCCGCACCGGCAATAGCCTTCCCGTAGGCAGATTCCGGTGCTGCTTCTCCGCGAAGACATTTGCCCGTATCATCATCATATGATCCGCAATATGCGGCACCTCGAAACCGCTCAGGTTGAAGTACGAATGGTTCGAGAGATTCACCGGCGTTGACTTGTCCGTAACCGCGTGATAGGTCAGCTGCAGCTGGGCGGCCGCGTTGAGGGTATAGCGCACCTGTACATCGAGGTTCCCCGGATACCCTTCCTCGCCGTCAGGGCTGGTATAGTCGAACAGCACACCCGCCTCCCGGTGGTTTTGATAAGAGTCCCTGACACGCCAGACCTTTTTATTGAATCCCTCGAAGCCACCGTGGAGTTGGTTGCCATGCTCATTCGCGGTCAACCGGATGATCCGCCCATCCAGCGGAAAACAGGCCCCGCCGATACGGTTGACATACCTGCCGATCACACTGCCGAAATACCACGGATTCCGGGTATATTCCAGCGGATCGGTAAAGCCGGCTACTATATTCTTTTGTGCGCCGTTGCGGTCGGGCGCATGGATGGACATGATCGAACAACCGATATTAGTGATGCCCACGGTAATCTCACCGTTACTCAGCGTGACCAGGTACACTTCTTTGTCCGCATGGCTACCGCACGCCTCGACCACGCACGATAAGGACGTTTTTGAGCCGGTCAGCATGATACCCCCTGTTTTGATGCCTGTGCGATAAGCGGCGCAAACTCGGATACCTCGTGGTTCGGGTCCATTTCCAGCACCTGTTGCAAATAGTGGTGGCCTTTCTCATCTTCTCCCAGTCCCAGATATCCCAGGCCCATGAGGTAAGTGCAATGGATAGTGTTGCGCAAATCGATGTCCTGCTCGAACACCAGCATATCGGGCAGCGATACGGCAAAATAGTCGATCCGCATGGGGTCCGCCCGGTGCAGCTGGCCAAATTCGACAAACCGGTGGAAGATAGCGGCGGCTTTTTCGGGCTCACCCAGTCTCAGCCAGGCCAATGCCTGGTAGATGATATTATCGGGTTGCGGATCGTTGTAATAGATGGCCTGCGCCGGCTCGCTGATACCCACCGTGGCCCTGCGGAAAAAGGCAAGCGCTTCGGCCTTGTTGCCAAGCCCGGCATACGCACATCCCAGCCAATAGTGTATATCATTTTCCTGCGCACCGTATAGCTTGCCCTCGCCCAGATTTTGCGGATAGGCTGCCGTCGCTTCCAGCAGGCCGATTGCCTCCTGCCAGTCGCCTCGCGTGATGGCGGCCCGCGCCAGCGCCACCTGGCAGCGCAGGAACTGCCCCACTACCTTGCCTTCGCCGCCTTCCCAGGGATGGAACCGATGTGCGGCCAGCAGTTGCCGCGCACGATCGTATTGCCCCAGGTTATTGTACAGCGTCACCCTTTCCAGGTAGAGATCATCCCGCGAATCCACCAGCGGCCCATGCGCTTCCAGCAAGGCCAGCCGCTCTGCAAACGGCACTCCCATGCTCTTGTAAAGCTGGTCGAGCTCCATCAGCACGCGGGCATCGGCGGTATCGAGGGCAAAGGCTTTTTCGAGCGCCACACGGGCCTGCGCTTTTTTGCCCAGCTTATTGTAATAGGCCAGCGCCAGGTTGCGATGCACCGTTGGAAAAGAACCATCGAGTTCTGCCGCTTCCTCCCAGCAGGCTATGGCCTCGGCGTACTGCCGTTTGTCATACCAAAGGTTTCCGAGATAATACCGCGCCCGGGCATCCCCCGGGTTGAGCTCGATGGCTTTTTGGAGGATCAGTATCTCTTCCAGCTTATTGGGAAAACAGCCGTCCGGATTCCCCGCGGCTGCGAGGCGGTACAGCGTCTTCGCTTCTTCGGTCCGGCCTTCCTGCGCAGCCAGCCAGCCCTTGTAGTAGCCCACGAGGGTATGGTCTCCGCCATAGAGGTCCAGGAGCTCCAGGGCGTCGGCATAATTACCGGTATGTGCATAGTCCAGCGCCGTTTCCAAATAATTTGGCGCGGCATCGCGCATCAGCTCCCTGAATGCCGCAAGCGAGGGCGCCGTGCGATCGATCAGCCAGGCTTCGAACAGGCACCCGAAATTAAAGGGATCGATGGCCAGCGATTCGTGGATGACAGCAAGCGCTTCGGATCTGCGGTCGAGGTTACGCAGCAGAACCACCTTGAGATGACGTGTCGTAGAACTTTGGTAATTGCGTAACAAGGCCCGTTCGGCCAGCCCCAATGCCTCTGTATAACGTCCCTGTATAGCTTCAATACGCGCCAGCTCAAAAAACCCGTTATGCTGCCAGGCGTCATTCCAGGTAGCTTTATAGAAGGCCTCGAAGGCCTCTTCCAGCCTTCCTTGCAGCTTCAGCGACGTGCCGAGGTTATAATACGGCTCGCCGTCATAAGGATTAGGGTTCCGGGCCGTGAGTGTGCGGATGGCCGTCCTGAAATACGGTTCGGCCTTTTCCCATCGGCCCCGGCGCAGCAGCAGCAAGCCCACTGCATTGTTGCAGCGGATATCGCCGGGACTGCGTCGCAGACCTTCTTCGTAATAATCCATTGGATTGTACGTGGCGTGGCGGTATTGTTCCAAGTGCAAGCCGTTGAGGTAAAGCTCCTCCACCTGCTCGATGGCTGCGGGCACGCGGGCCGCCGTGGCAGCGGCAGGGATCTCTTTCCGCACAATGGCTTCGGGCCGCCAGGAGACCAGCAGCCGCCCCGCCGCGTCGCACACCGTGACCTGCCAGGCTTCGAGGTCGCCGGGCTCGCCGACATCGCCGACATCGCCGGAGTCGCCGGGTTTGCCGGGTTTGCCGAGATCGCCGGGTCCGCCGCAGTCGATCATCTGGTCGAATACCTCGGCCGGCGAGAGCAATGTAGTGAATTCAGCTACCGGCGCCCCCTCCCTGGTGATCCGGATCACGGCCTGCTCATACCGGGCCGTGGCGTAGACGCGTACCCGCAGCCGGCCACCGGCCCACTCCATATTGACCATGGCCTCTTTGGTGGCGTTCTTCACCACCCCGACCCCACTATAAGGCATGAAATATTGCTCAAAAGATTTTTCTTCATTCGGCTGCAGCCAGGAAAAGTCGGGCTGGTTGTCAGTAAATACCCCGGTCATCAATTCAATATAAGGGCCGTCCTCATCGGTGAGGTTGCGGTCCCAGGCATGCCCGAAATCGCCGTTGCCCCAGGTCCATTGTTTCTTGCCGGGCGAGATATGGTGATCGGCGACATGCAGCATGCCGGCCTGGGTGTCGTGTTCATAGCAACCCATGAAATCATAGTTGCTGCGGATGGCCATATAAGAAGTGGGTACGGGGATATTGACATAACGGCTGATGTCCGTTCCCGGCGCATAATCGACCTTATAATAGGTACCGGTGGCGATGGGAAAATCGGACACGTCGCGTTTACCATGATCGAAGACCGCATAGACATCCGGCGGGAAAACGCTCTGGTAGTGTTCATTGACCTTTACCGCCGGATTGGCCCACCACAAGAAGGTCTGCGGAAAAGGCGTGCGGTTGAACAGCCTGCCGGAAATTTCCAAATACGCTTTGCCGGGATAGAGCGTAAACCCTACCCTGGCACGCGTGCGGGACATCAGTTCTATCTCGTTAACCAGCACCGTGCTGCTCCCATCCGCATTTTCGCGGATCGTACAATCCACCGGGCTAAAAGTGCCCGGCCGGTGATGCTGCGGCCAGTTGAACTCGATCCCCCCCGAGATCCAGGGCCCGGCAAGCCCTACCAGCGCCGGCTTGATCACCTGGTTGTAGTAGATGAAATCCCGGCCCTTCACCTTGTCGTATGCCCGCTGTATCCTGCCGCCCAGCTCGGGTAGGATCATAATCCGGAGGTACTCGTTCTCGAGAAAAACCGCCGTATATTCCTTCATCGTCTTTTCATCGGCGATCTGCTCGATCACCGGGTAGGGATATACGACACCGCTGCTGCCCTGGTAGACCCGCTTCTCCAGGAACATCGGGTTCTTCTCGGGCTTACCCGTGAGATAAGTGGGAATGGTTACCCGCTCGATCCATGCTTTAACATCACTCATCCTCCAAAAGTCGAAAGCGCACCCCGGAAAAAGAATAGCGTTTTTTATGAAAAGGATGGATTTTTTTCTGGTGTCATCAAAAACCAGTGTAGATTGCGGAAAATCCTTTTTTATGGAACGGGTGGCAAGCGTGCGGAAAAGGCAGGGCTTCAAGGGGCAAAAGCTCATCGTGTTGCCCAAAAAGATAACCACGGAATTCCTCACCAGGGACCCGGTGACCCGGCAGATCTATCTCACCGATATCGGCTACTATCCCAAAGCCGCTTTTCACTATGTGGAACGGCCGGCAGGCATCGGGCAGCATATCCTCATTTATTGCATGGAGGGAAGCGGCTGGGTCGTGATCGACAAAAAAAAGATCGAGATCGGGCCTTCCCGGTTTATCACCATTCCCGCCAATACGGCCCATAAGTACGGCGCCAACGAACGAGATCCATGGACTATTTACTGGTGCCATTTCAAAGGCGAGATCGCCGCCTTCGTGGTCGATCTCATTCAACAGCGCACCCGGATCAACCAGCCGGCCGTTGCTTACGACGAGAACCGCATAAAGCTATTTGAAGACATCTATGCCAACCTGGAGAAGGGCTATAGCCAGGACAACCTGCGATATGTGAACATGATCTTTTACCATTTCCTGTCGTCGCTGTTGTATGAAGAGAAATTCAGCCCTACCGCGGGCAGGGCCGGGGATGATCTCATTTCCCGGACCATCGGACTGATGCAGCGAAAGCTAAACACCGTGACCGGTCTCAAGGCTTTTGCCGATTTCGCGGGTCTCTCGGTCTCGCATTTTTCTGCCGTGTTCAAGGAAAACACGGGATATTCCCCCGTAGAATATTTCAACCATCTCAAAATACAAAAAGCCTGTGAGTACCTGCTGCTCACGCCAATGACGGTAAAGGAAATAGCCGCCGAGCTCGGGATAGCCGACCAGTACTATTTTTCGCGCATGTTCTCCCGGCTCATGGAACTTCCGCCCGTCGAATACCGCAAAAGAAATCGGGGGCAAAGATGATGGCCTACCGGCCTGCCACCCACTGGTCCCCGGTATGCACCGTTCTCATCCCGCCATTCACCTTCAACCGCACGAGCCGCGGCCGGCGGGAACGAAGCCGGTACGCCGTTACCTTCCCGTCCTTCCATCGAAAATCCACTACGATATCTCCCCGGGCCTTTAGACCACGGACCTCGCCCGCCGTTTCCCACACCTCGGGAATGGCCGGCAGTAAGTTGATGTATCCCGCATGACTCTGCAGCAACATCTCCGCAATAGCCGCCTCGCCGCCAAAATTGGCATCGATCTGGAACGGTGGTCCCGCGGACAACAAGTTGGGATAGATGCCGCCACCCGCGCCATAATTGATGTTGGTGTCGAGCGTGGGACGCATCAGGTTCCTGAATAGCTTGTACGCCCGCTCGCCATTGTACAGCCGGGCCCACATCAATGCCTTGTTCGCGATGGACCAGCTGGGACCGTCATCGCCGCGCACCTCGAGCGTTTTGGCAGCCGCTACGGCCAGATCAGGCGTACTGTCCGGGGTGATCATACAGCCCGGATACAAACCCCACAAATGCGAGATATGGCGATGCGTCACTTCGGTCTCGGCGTAATCTTCCATCCATTCCATGAGACGTCCATCCGGTGCTACCCTACCCGGCGGCGGTAACTGCGGAAGCTGCCGCTCCAGCGTATCGCGAAAGGCCCCGTCCATCTTCAACAACTTCGAGGCCAGGACAACGTGTTCATACAATTCCCGGACGATCTGGTTGTCGATCGTCGGCCCCATGCAAATGCTCGCCGTCTGGCCATTGGGCAGCTTGAACCAGTTCTCCGGCGACGAGGAGGGGGAGGTCACCAGCCAACCCGTTTTCGGATCACGGATCAGCATATCGTGATAGAACAAAGCCGCGCCGCGCAGGATCGGATAGATCCGCCGCAAATAAGCCGTATCATCGGTAAAATCATAATGCTGCCAGAGATTATTGCAGATCCATCCCGAACCCGCCTTGCTGGCCCCCCACGAAGCGCTTTCACCAGGCTCGGTAAAATGCCAGGCATTCGTGATCACATGCGCCACCCATCCCCGGGCATGATAGTAAGCCCTGGCGCTCCTTTCACCGTAAGGTACCATCCGTGCCACCAGGTCCGCAAGCGGCAGATCGAGTTCCGAGAGGTTGGATACATCCACCGGCCAGTGATTCATCTCTACGTTCATATCGAGATGCCAATCCGCGTTCCAGGGCGTCTGGATCTGGTTGGCCCAGAGACCTTGCAGGTTCGGCGGAAGCACGCCCACGCGGGTACTGCTGATGGAGAGATAACGCCCGAACTGAAAAAAGAGCGCGGCCAGCTCCTTGTCCGCTTCCGGATGCTGCTGATATTCCCGCAGCCGCACATCGGTCGTCAGATCATCCCGGCCGACACCACCGAAATTCAACGCCACTCTTTCGAACAAGTTCCCAAAGGCCGCAATATGCCGCCGCCGCAATTCCACATACGGCACCCTGACCGCATCGGCCAGCAGCCGCTCGACCCGCCCGCGATAGCCGCCATCCGGCCTGGCTCCCGCCACAACCCCCTGGTCGGGATTATAATCCGTACCCATCGACACATAGAGCAGGAGCTCATCGGCGTTGCTCACGACGAGCTTATCCCCCTCCGCCCTGACGGTCCCGCCCCTGGCGACGGCCCGGACCTTACTCAGATAACGCATCCCCTTTCCATCGACCCCATTGTCCAGCTGTCCTGCCATCTCGAGCACATCACCCGCCGCGGTAACCACCCGCCGTTCCGGCCGGTTCATCGACACGGCACAGCTAACGACTCCCGGCTTGTCGGCCGTCAGCCGTATCACACCCACATCGCCGGAAAAGGAAGTAAAATATTCGCGCCGGTAGGTCACGCCGGCTATGGTGAAACGGGCAAAGGCGATCGCGCTGTCCAGCGAGAGCCGGCGGGAATAGTCAGCATAGCGGACGCCGGTGCCGCCACTCCCGGGGCCGCTGGCATCCCCGTCGTACGAAAAATCCATAACGAGATTGCCCACCGTCTGAAAACAGCCCCACTGCTTTCCGGCGCTACCCGGCCCCTTGCAAATAAAATGGGCATTCACCAGCTGCTGCGCCTCGTCGTTCCGGCCTTCGAGCAAGGCCTTACGGATCGCCGGCAGATATTTATAGGCATCGTAGTTGTTCGCGTCCTGCGGCGATCCGGACCATAGCGTGATATCATTGAGGACAATGGTCTCCCTGGCGACCCCACCATCGGGCATCATGCCGATCCGGCCGTTGCCCAGCGGCAACGCAGCCTCCCACATGGACGCCGGCTTGTCGTAGCATAAAGCCAACCGTTGCGCGGAAGCCGGGCCCGCCACCAATAAGAAGAACGCGAATACTTTTCTCATAAAGCGCAATTTGGGGCTAAATGTAGCCAATTAATCTATTCTATACTATTCTATACTCATTATTTTTTACCCGCCTTACTCTTTATCAATCCGCTTTGTTTGCATACATCATTGGCCGAAATATTTGGCTATCCGAAAACGCCGGGGTACATTTGGAACATACTAACTAGTATGTTATGTCAAAAGCACAGGCTACCCGCATGATGATCCTCCGCCAGGCTTTCGGGCTGATCTACCGGCAGGGCTACCAGGCAACCAGCATCGACGAGATCATCGCGGGCACCGGGGTCACCAAAGGCGCCCTGTTCTATCATTTCAAAAACAAGGAAGAGCTGGGACTCGCCATCATAAACGAGATCATGTACCCCGGCCTCATCCCCTATATGAGCGTCTCCCTCGATCGCACCGGCGATATCCGGAAAGACCTCTACGAAATGATGCGCAACCTCCTGTTAAAAGCCCCCTTCATAAAGGTCGAATACGGCTGCCCCGCCGTGAATCTCATCGACGAGATGGCGCCGCTGAACGCCGCTTTCCGCAAAGCGCTCACGCGCATCATCAGGGAATGGCAGGCAGCGATCGAGGCGGCCATCATCAAGGCACAGGCGGAAGGCAGGCTCGATGCCACACACGACCCCAAAGTTATCGCGATGTATATCACCGCTAACTACGGCGGGGTACGCAATATGGGAAAGGTCTTCGGCCCCGAAGCCTACACGAGCTTCCTCAAAGGCTTCAAAACCTATATCTACCAACTCGATTAAATTTTTTTACCCAAAAACATACCAATTAGTATGTACTCGATCCTTTTGTTCCTGCACAGTCTCGGCCGATGGCTGGTATTGATCAGCCTGATCACATCCATCGCCATCGCCGCCCGGGGCGTCCGCAAAACCGCCACCACCACGGGCAACCGCAAAGCCGCCGGCCCTAGCACCGCCACAACCACCGGCTCAAGCCCGCAGCGTCACCGCGCATTCACCCCCGCCGCCAACGCCTGGCGTCACTGGACCGCAACCATCGCCCACCTGCAGCTCCTGCTGGGCATGCTGCTCTACTTTCAAAGCCCCATAGTAAAATACACCCTCCCCAATGACCCGTATCACCTCGTGACCGAACACGTATTTTTCCGCTATATCCACATCACGCTCATGTTCGTCGCAGTGATCGTGATCACCATCGGCTCGGCAAAAGCCCGACGGGCAACGACCGACCCCGCAAAATACCGCATCATGCTGGCCTGGTTCGCCGCCGCCCTGCTCATCCTCTTCATCGCCATTCCCTGGCCGTTCTCGCCACTCGCGGGACGGCCCTTCATACGTAAATTTTAAAAACAATGAAACAGCTATTCAGCACCCGTATCGGAAGACTCCAGCTCTTAGGCTATCTCGAAGGCATCTCGCTTTTGCTCCTGCTCTTCGTCGCCGTTCCCCTGAAGTATTGTGCAAACAACGCCGCCATGGTTCACGCGCTGGGCCCCGTCCACGGCCTGTTGTTTTTATGGTACATCTTTCAGACCCTGAGCATCGGCGTCGAACAACGATGGCGGTTCCAAAAGACCACCTGGAAGATCCTGGTCGCCTGCATTATCCCCTTCGGTACTTTCTATATCGGCCGGCAAATGCGAAAATAGCTGGATAATTGTATTTTTGGTTGCGATGAGACCCCTCCTCCTGGCCCTACTGCCATTAGCCCTATCTATGAATACGTTCGCCAGAACGTACTACGTCAATAGTTCCGCCTATGGCGCTAATGACGGCAGTTCCTGGACCAATGCCTTTACCAGGCTCAGCTGGGCCTTTGCGGCCGCATCCAGCGGCGATATCATCAAAGTGGCCGGCGGAACATACACCGCGTCGAGCAACACGTACGTGGATTCCACCTTCGTCCTGCCACGTGGCATTACGTTGCTGGGCGGCTACCCCACTACCGGCAGCCCATCGGATGTCCAGCGCGACTGGGCAGACTATCCTACCGTCCTCACAAAGTCCCTATACAGTTCGGGCCTGATGACGGCAACCAATATCGACACGGCTACAGTAATCGATGGGGTCGGGCTCAACATCGGCAGCCCCGCGCTGGCCATCACCAATTGCAGCAACCTGGCCATTCGCAATACCATCTTCACCAATAGCGATGCCGTAACCATCGCCGGTAGCCAGCCCACATTCACGAATTGCGTCTTCGACGGGAACCGGGGTATCGACGCCGCCGTCGATCAGTCCGCGGCGTCCAGCAGCACCTTCTATAACTGTGTATTCACCCGCACCAGCAACCCGCATACGATCCTCAACCAGGATGGTGCTATGAACCTCATCAACTGCGCGATCGTAGCCAACAATACCACCGGGTACACCGGGGGCGCCAGTGGAAGCGCTACGATAAAGAACTGTATCTTTTGGTACAATAGAGGCAGCACTTACTCGGTCGTCGCCGATATTCAACCCGGGGCCCAAACCCTGATCATCGGCAATACCCTCACCCAAATCTACTACCAGGATGCCGTCACTACCCTGCTCGTCAACGAAGACCCCCGCTTCTATAATCTTGGCAACCCTGCCGGCGCCGACAACAAATGGTTCACCGCAGACGATGGCCTTCAGCTGACGGCCCCTTGCTCGCCTGCCCTCAATGCGGGCGACAACAGCGCGGTCGCAGGTCTCGGTATCGACATTCTCAACCGGGCAAGGGTCTTCGGCATCGTCGATCTCGGTCCCTATGAGTTCCAGGGCACACCTACCACGCCAATGACTACCGTCTATGTGAACAGCACCGCCACCGGCGCGGGCAACGGCAGCTCCTGGCAGAACGCTTTCACGACGATGCAACAGGCCTTGCTCTATTGCGCAGATACCATTAAAGTGGCAGCCGGCGTTTATCTTACCAGTAACTCCGGTGAGGATAGCGTCTTCAACATTCAAAACAAAACGGTGATCCTCGGCGGCTATCCCGCTACCGGCAGCCCCGGCGATGCCCAGCGCGATCCTATCGCCCATCAAACCCTGCTGAAAGGAAATTATTCACCGCCCGGCTTTGGGTTCACCTCCCCCGTCCTTGAGTCTTTTCACTGCGACACCACCACGGTAGTCGACGGATTCACCTTCGACAACGAAACTACGGTGGGCGGCGGCAGCGTCGCGTCCCTGCTTATAGCGTATGAATCCCGGCCGCGGGTAAACAACTGCCAGTTCCTTTTCGTCAATAACGACAACCAGGGTGGCGGTGGCATCCAGGTCAGCCACTACAGCACGCCGCTCATCACGCATTCCTCCTTCAGCACCGACGCCTCCAGCATTAGCGGCGGCGCCATCACCATTGACACCTATTCCTCCCCGACGATCCGGTATTGCCAGTTCTCCGGCATCACGAACAATGGCCCCACCTATCGCGGTACCGGCTATGCGATCTCCAACCAGCAGGGCGCCGGACTCGTAGACAGCTGCAGCTTTATCCGGGGCAGCAGCAACGCCGAAGGGCCTGTGGTCCAGTTGACGGGAAGCAACATGCAATTCACGAATTGCTATTTCAGGTCATTCAACAGCGGCGGAAACCTGATCTCCGGGACACAGAACAGCAACGGCAGCTTTACCAATTGCGTATTCAAGAACGTCTGGTCCGACGCCATCTCCCTCGACAACAGCAGCCCCGTCTTCACCCGGTGCCTGTTCGACAGCAACAACCTGGCCGTCACCAATGCGGACTATGCCGCGCCTATTTTCAACAACTGTGTCAGCATCAACGGCATGTTCCTCCAGAACACCAAAAGCGCTCCCCGGGTGAACAACTCCACGATCATAAACACCTACAATTACACCTATACGCCTAACGCCGCCCAGGAAGAGCTGATCACCGATAACGACAGCTCGACGCTCCGGGCCAACAACACGATCTTCTGGGGAAGCAAGCTGCTGGCGGGTCACCGGGATATCAGCGATACGGCCCTGACCAGTGGTGCACAACCATCGACCTCCATCCTTACCAACTGTCTCACCCGCAACACCGGAACAAACGGTGTCAACGGCAATGTCGTCGGCGTCAACCCCAGATTTTCCAATGTCTCGAATATCTATGGACCGGACAAGATCATGTTTACCGCCGACGATGGGATCACACTCGCCCGCTGCTCCCCGGCAATCAACACGGGCAACAACGGCGCGGGTACAGTCCTGTCCACGGACATTCTCGGATCGCCCCGCATCTACGGCGGCACGGTAGATATGGGCGCCTATGAGCTGCAGCAGACGCCATTGAAGGTATTCGGCTATTATGTAGACGCCGCCGCATCCGGCCAGAACAACGGCACCAGCTGGCAGGATGCCTATACAAATCTGCAGACTGCCGTCTGCAATGTCTGCAGCGATACGCTCCGCGTGGCTGCCGGTGTATACAAGCCGGCCCTGAACGACCCCGATAGCAGTTTCGACTTTCAACGCGACTTCCGACTCATGGGCGGCTATCCCACGGGCGGCGCTACGGATGCCCAACGCGATCCGTTCGCCCATCTCACCATCCTCAGCGGCGACATCGGCCGCATAGGCGACTCCACCGACAACTCCACCGATATCATTACCATCGAGTCGGTACCGGATAGCGTGGTCATCGACGGCTTCGTCATCCGTGACGACTATCACAAAGTCAGCGGGATCGTGCTGGGAACATCATCCGGCCCGCCCATCTATATGTACTACAGCACGCTGAACATCCGGAACTGTCAGTTCATCAATAACCACGGCTCGCTCAATGGCGGAGCCATCAACTTCAATTCCGGCACGCTCAATGTCAGCAAGACGGTGTTCCTCAACAACTCGGCCGCCGATTATGGCGGTGCGGTTGCCGGCTGCTGCATCATGCATTTCAACGACTGTATCTTCGACCAGAACTACGCCTATGGCCAGGGTGGCGCCATACAGCTGTGGAATACCTTCGACGTCAAAAACTGTCTCTTCTACCACAACTATACCACCGCAACGACCAACGCCGCCGGCACCGGCGGCGCCATCGACGCCAGCCAGGGGAGCGGCGCCATCACCAACTGCACCTTCGTAGGCAACAGCGCTGCTTACAAATACGACGCATCCGGTGGCGGCATCGCCCTGGGCGGCAACTTCGGCGGTCTTGGCGTCCCCATCCAGAATTGCATTTTCTGGAACAACAGCTCGGGCGGATCGTCCACGGCACAGGGCGCCGACATTTCCTATGCCGAATACAACACCGTATTCAACAGCCTGATACAGATCGCCAGGTATGGCAACAACCCCGCAGGTGTCAACCCTGACTTCATCGATATCAACAACCCGCAAGGCAAGGACGGCAAATGGTTTACGGCCGACGACGGGCTGCAGCTCCTCTACGGCTCTCCGGCGATCAACTTCGGCAATAATTCTTATATCAGCGGCTTCCCCAACGATCTCTCCGGCGGCAACCGCATCGTGGGCGCATCGGTAGATGCAGGCGCCTATGAATTTCAAGACCAGCCGCTGGCACTCGCAGGCAGCGATACGCTCATCTGCGCAGGCGACCCCATTCGCATCGGCCAGGGCGGAGATCCGGCCTTCAGCTATTCCTGGACATCGATCCCCGCCGGCTATTCTTCGTCGAACCCTACCCCGGTAGTACACCCTGCCAACACGCAGACCTACTATCTCTCGGTGACGGATGGAACGACCACCTCTACGGACAGTGTCACCATTTCCACCGCCAATGCCCTTACGCCTACCGTCGCCATCTATACAGACACCAACGCAGTCTGCGAAGGCGCTGCTGTCACATTCAACGCGATCTCCACCTATGGCGGCGATTCAGCCACCTACCAATGGCAGATCAATGGCGTCGATGCCAGCGCCGGCAGCAATGGCCCGCAATTCAGCAGCTCCACGCTTAAAGACAGCAGCACCGTCACCGCTATCCTCACCAGCAGCGGTTCCTGCGCAAGCCCCAGCTCGGTGACAAGCAACCCGATCGAGCTCAGCGTTGGCTCCACCGCCGGGCCCTATTTTTCCTTCGATTCCCTGCAAACAGCCGGCTGCATAGGCGTCGATGCCACGCTCCGCCTTAACGATCACAATGGCGGCGTCAATCCGAGCTTCACCTGGGACATCGGTTATTATACGTATACCACGAAGACAGATACCCTGGTTGCACCGCTCCCCGATACGCTCACGAGGGTCTATGTGAGCATGACCACCAGCAACAGCTGTGCATCGACCCGCACTTACTCCAATGGTATCTATTTCCATGCCGTACAGCCGATACCGTTATCTGTTTCCATCAGCACACCCGATAGCTCGATCTGTACCGGGACCGTTGCCGTATTTACGGCGACAGCAATCAACGGTGGCAACACCCCGACCTATCAATGGCTGGTCGACGGTCATGCCGTGGGATCGGATAGCAATACCTATAGTTCCCAAACGCTTCGCAACGGCGACAGCATAACCATGCGGCTCACCGGCAGCGGTGGCTGCATCAGCCCTTCGGCGATCACCAGCAACCCGATAATCGTCACCGTCGCCCCGGTGTATTCGCCCACCGTGAAGATCGTCATCCTTGGGCCGGTCTCGACGGGACAGCCAATATCTGTCAGAGCCATCGCGGTCGATGGTGGCCCGGCTCCCGGCTTCCAATGGCAGGATAGCACAGCCGGCAGCGGTTGGAACAATATCATTGGCCCCACCGCAACAACAGCTACACTATCTTATCTGCCGCCTTCTTCCGGCGTCAGCGTGCGATGTATTCTTACCAGCAGCCTGGAATGCGTCAGCGAACGTACCGTCACGAGCACGCCGCTGGATCTCAGCACCGCGATATCCACATCCGACTCTGCGGCTTCGTTCCGCTATTATCCCAACCCGGTGCTTTCAACGCTCACGATCGACAGCCTCCAGCCGGGTGCCGGCTGGTACGCCGTAGAGGTCACGGGGATCGACGGGTCGCAACCCCTGCTGACGATCCCGATAACGGGCCTGTCCCGCGTCACCATCGACATGGCGACATTGCCCAAAGGGATCTACATCGTCATCCTCCTGAGAACCACGGGGGCGAACAAATATTTTAAGGTGCTTAAGATATAGGCAGGACATCCGCTACTCGCGCATCAAAATACGCAGCGGCCGAAGTGGGCCCACCGGCGTCAGCTGAAAAATCATCTTTTTCGCAACACCCAGCGGCAACTTTTCCAACAAAGCGCTTGCCTCTTCAGTAGACGTGACGTTCAACAAGAAGACCACACCGGGGCCGTCCTGTTTAACCCACCATTGATCGATCTTCCCATCCAGGTAAAGCGCCACCGTCGCCTTGACTTCTTTTGGCATCAGGTCCTTCATCTCGTCCGGCGAGAGCGGCGACGTAAGCGTCCCAATGGCCAGGATATGCGTCGTCGGCACGGGAGCGGGCATGCCGGACATCGGCTGTGCCACAAGCATGCCGGGGATCAATAAAGAAAGGAACACCAGCGAATACAGTAATTTTTTCATTTTCGAGGTTGATTTTAAAACAAAATTGCTCCCCCGATCCCATTTATCCCATAACCAAAATTGCTAATTTGCACTCATGAAAAAGGCGGAACATCCCGGTTTGGAATCGCCTGTTCTCTCCAAGGCCGTGCTTGAACAGGAAAGGAAGATGCTATTGGATCTTGGGAACGACATTACCAGCGTCCGGGACAAGAACGACCTCCTGCGTCTTTTCTCCAGCCGCATCAAAAGCCAATGGTACTTTACCCACACCATCGTCACGCTCATCGATCACAAAGACGAAACGTATACGCCCTTCCTGCTCGACAACGAAAACTCCCCCATCCGCGGGCATGCCCTATACCCGCAGCTGGTGAATTCCCGTTTCCCGCTCAACGAACCGTTCATACAAGCCGTGCTGAATGCCGATGAACCCATCTCTTTTATGCTGGCGGACATCATGGACAAGCCGCAGAGCCCGCCCTTCCTCAAGGTCAACTATCAGCATGGAGTGCGGGAGATCCTGATGACGAAGCTCATCAAAGAGGGCAAACCCATGGGTTTTATCCATCTCTATACCGACCGCCCCGGCAGCTTCACCATGGAATTCAGAAGCCTGATAAAAGGCGTCGCCCCACAGCTCTCCAGCGCCGTGTCCAACATTATCACGAACGAGGAGATGCTCAAAACGCAGGAGGAGCAGGCCTTCCTCCTGAATTTCAGCCGGGACATCACCCAGGTAAGGACCCGTGACCAGCTGCAGGAAGCCATCTTCCGGGTACTCGACAAGACCCTGCATACAAAGCTGGCCATGATCCGCGTCATCGACGAAGATGGTTTCCATCTGTCCAATTTCATGTCGGACAGGACCCTCTTCAGGAATGCGGAGGCCACGTACGATAAAATGTCCGTCAACCGCATCACCATCGAAGAACGCTACACCTCCCGGGTGCTGGCAAGCAGCGAAGGATCGCTGTTTCCGGTAGAAGAAGAGATCTGCAACGTCAATGCCTATGCGAAGCTTTGGAAAACCACGGGCCTGAAGAACATGTACGGCCTTCCTCTACGCGCAGGCGATAAGAACATCGGCACGATCTGGCTGCTCGCCAACCGGCTGAGCCCGCTGCTGGTGAAAGGCATCTGTTCCCAGATAGCCATTGCCATCGCCAATATCCAGGCCAACGAAAAGCTCCTGGCCTATAAAAAACAATTGGAAGACGAGAACCTCTATCTGAAGGAACAAATAAGCACCATCAATAATTTTTCGGGGATCATCGGCAACAGCCCCGCCATGCAGGAAGTATACCGGCTGATCTCCATCGTCGGCGGAACCAATACCACCGCATTGATCCTCGGCGAATCGGGCACCGGCAAAGAGCTCGTCGCACGCGCCATCCACAACGCCTCCCCCCGGAAGGACAAGCTGATGGTAAAGGTCAATTGCGCCGCCCTGCCGCCGGGTCTCATCGAAAGCGAGCTGTTCGGTCACGAAAAGGGCGCTTTTACCGGCGCCATCGATAAACGGATCGGCAAGTTCGAGCTGGCCGACCATAGCACGCTCTTCCTCGACGAGATCGGCGAGCTGCCGCTCGAAGCCCAGGCCAAGCTGCTGCGGGTGATCCAGGAGCGCGAAGTGGAACGCGTGGGCGGCAGGCAAACCATAAAAGTCGACGTCCGGCTGATCGCCGCCACTAACCGAAACCTCGAGCAGGCGGTTAGGGAAGGCCGTTTCCGCGAAGACCTCTACTATCGCCTGAATGTATTCCCCATCCTTCTTCCCCCGCTGCGCGAGCGGCCGGAAGACATCGAACCGCTGGCCAATTTCTTCATCGATAAATACAACCGGAATTCGGGAAAGAATATCAAAAAGATCGCGCCGAAAGCCATACAACAATTGTGCAGCTATACCTGGCCGGGCAACGTCCGGGAATTGGAACACCTCGTGGAACGCAGCGTTTTGCTGGCTTCGGGGGATACCTTGCAGGAGGTATACATTCCCAGAAGCAGCGTAGCCGAAAAAACAAGCCCCGCCCTGCTGGCCAATCGTTCCCTCGAAGCCGTCGAACGCAGTCATATCATCGATGTCCTGAAACGGTGCGGCGGCAAGATCTCCGGTGCCGGCGGTGCCGCCGAAGTCTTGCAGATCCCGGGCAATACCCTGCATTCGAAAATAAAAAAGCTGGGGATCGGCAAGGCGGACTATTTTCCCTCCCGATAGTGAAAGCGCTCGTTCTTTCACTGAATACAGTGAGAATCTCCTTCACCCAAAACAGGCAAGTCGCTAATCGTCAGCACGTTGGTCTTTTGGCATTGGTTTAGTCTTTACCAGGATAAACCAAAATCAAAAGTTATGAAAATCGTAGTCATCGGAGGCACTGGCCTCATCGGAACCAAAGTTGTCGCCAAATTGCGCGGTCGCGGACACGAAGTCATCGCCGCTTCGCCGAACACAGGGATCAACACGATCACCGGGGAAGGTCTGGCCGCAGCCCTCAACAACACGGAGGTGGTCATCGATCTGGCCAACTCACCCTCCTGGGAAGACAATGCCGTCATGGAATTCTTTCAGACCTCCGGCCGTAACCTGCTGGCAGCGGAAACCAGCGCCGGCGTGAAGCATCACCTCGCCCTTTCTATCGTAGGTGTCGATCTCATGCAGGATAGCGGCTATATGCGGGCCAAGAAAGCCCAGGAAGACCTGATCCGGAGATCCCGTGTGCCATACACCATCATCCGCAGCACCCAGTTCTTCGAGTTCATCAAGGGCATCGCCGACCAGGCCACGGAAGGAGGTATCGTCCATGCCTCCGATGTCCAATTTCAACCCATCGCGGCGGAAGATGTATCGACTTTCGTAGCGGAGGAGGCGCTCGAGGCACCCATCAACGGTATAACGGAAATAGCCGGCCCCGGCCGGTTCACCATGCCCGAGATCATCGCTCAATTCCTGCAGAAAACCCAGGATCCGCGCAAGGTCGTCCCAAACGATCACGCCGAATATTACGGCGCTAAGATAACCAAGACCTCGCTGGTTCCCGCCGGACCCGCAAGACTCGGAGCCATCAACTTCGAAACCTGGTTTGCTACGCAATACAAACCTCAACACGCGTAAATTCAAACAAAATGGGAAACAACGAATCACTAAAGGAGGTTCTTACCGACCTCAGGAAAAAAGGCTATGAAGCCGATCTCAATTTTGAAACCGAGACCTTCGGCCTTTATGCCGGCGATCTGGATATGCGGCTGAACCCCGACGAATTCCACGTCGACGAGATCGATCGCCCGGGCCACGAGTGCTCCGCTGATGCCGGCGTCATCGTATACGCCATCTCCACGGCTACCGGCGTGAAAGGCGTCGAGGTGGACAAGCAGCATTAACACATCTGACCACGAAAAAGACTGCCCGATGGCGGTCTTTTTCCTTTCAGTACTGTCAAAATTTATACCTTTAAGGTGCTCTTTTATCGCGGGCCATATGACAGAAACGCAGAATATAGAATATAAACAGCACTGGAGGGATGAATATCTAAAATGGATATGCGGCTTCGCAAACGCACAGGGAGGAAAAATGTTTATCGGAATAGATGACAATGGAGAGGTCGTCGGGATAGATGATTATCAGAAATTGATGGAGGACATTCCTAACAAAGCAGTCAATCATTTGGGGCTCATGATAAAAAAAGAAAATAAACACTTCTTAGAGATCGATGTTCCGATAAGCAGTGTGCCTATCTCCTATCATGGCATTTACCACTATCGGAGCGGCGCCACCAAGCAAGAATTAAAAGGTGTGAGCCTGCAAAACTGGTTACTTAAGAAAGTCGGCAAAAATTGGGAAGACCTGCCAGCACCATCCGCTATACTACTCGACTTGGACGAAAATAGTATACACAAATTCCTCAAAAAGGCTATTGCACAAAAACGCATTCCATCAGAAGCAATGAGCGAAGGTGCTACTGCACTATTAGAAAATTTACACCTTCTCACCAAAGAAGGCCAACCTACAAATGCTGCAGTCCTACTCTTTGGCAAAAAAACATCGGCTATATCTCCGACCTGCAGCTTTAAAATAGGTCGTTTTGGCAAAACCGACGACGACCTGCATTTCCAGGACATAATAGACTGCAATCTTATTAGCATGCCTGACGAAATACTTAGCAAGCTCACCGACCGCTACCTTCTTCGTCCAATCTCCTATAAAGGATTCGAAAGGCAGGAGCCACTTGAATACCCCGAGTCTGCCTTGCGGGAAGCCATCCTTAACGCAATCATTCACAAAGACTATGCAAGCACCTGGATATTTTTACGCGTATACGGTGATAAATTGGAACTATGGAATCCTGGTGTTCTTCCTGAACAACTGACGATTGAAAAGCTAAAAGGCCGGCATTCCTCCTACCCCAGAAATCCCCATATCGCAGAAGTATTTTTTAAAGCGGGGTATATTGAAGCCTGGGGACGAGGAACGACCAAAATGATCACCGAATGCCTGGCCTCCGGCTTACCCGAGCCTCAACTGGAAGAAGACCAAGGTGGGATAAGGGTCACTTTCCTTAAAAACACAAAAACAGACTTGACAAACCTTGGCCTCAACGAACGACAGGTGAAAGCGGTTTTGATTGCCAAAGAAAACGGCTACATCACCAACCGCCAATACCAAAAGGAATTCGGAGTCACGGACAGAACTGCCCTACGTGACCTGAACGAACTTGTCGAAAGGCAACTCTTTTACAGTACGGGCGCCACACGGGATCGCCGATACCACCTCAAAAACTAAGTCTTTTAAGGGCCGATGCTCCGAACGGAGTTTATTTCGGAAAAAGTCGGGAAAGCATCAAAAATGTCGGGAAAATGTCGGGAAAATGTCGGGAATCGGTCTTGATATGCCGGCTCACCTGCATAGCACAACCCAGCACAGCCAAACTGCACCCCATCGAAGTCAATGCTCCTTTGGCAATGCCGCATTCAGCAGCCTGATTTCGCAGTTACTGCTTGCGGATCACCGCCGATCAAACCCGCCCTCGGGTCTCGGCGGCCGCTCCTTGGCTTCTTTAATGTTCAGCGGATTGGTGCCCACTACTTTGCCCTGCAAGGCCTCCATTGCTTTTTTCGCATCCTCGTCGCGTTTCATCTCGACGATCCCCTTTCCCCTGCTTAGCCCGGAGATCGGATCGATGAGTATCTTGGTATAATCTACCCAACCAAATGGATTGAATAGCCGCTGTAGGTCGAACTTGTCAAAATTCTTCGGAAGCCCGGATATAGTCATTCGCATAAAACAGAAATATAATAAAAAAACCGCCAATTAGCGGTCTTTTTACCCGCTTAGCCACAAATATAAACCATAAAATATTCTAAGTCAAAACCTTGTCTCTTTAACAACACTATAGGCCGGTTCTTCTCACTCTGTCCGCAGATTTTTAATGGGATTTGCCAGCGCAGCGCGGATCGTCTGAAAACCGATGGTCAGCAAGCCGACGATGCCGGCGACCGAAGCTCAAACCGAATGTATTGCAGCGCAAAGAAGCATACCGCTATACCCGTCACCAGGCCGAAGAGATTGATGCCGGCGAAGACTTTATGGGTAAGGAGATAACGGAAGGCTGTCTTAAAATAGTGGGACAACATGCGTCAGGGATTATAAAAGAAAGATAGCCTTTTTGCCCTAACTTTGGAAATTCTAATCACCCCAACCATGAGCAATCCGTCAAAAGAAATTGTCACGATTTCCGTACCAAAAGGCGAATTAGACAACGACTACACGTTTTTTGAAGACGGCAAGATCCGCCACAATTATGATCAGAGTGTCTACAAGACCGGCCTGGAAGCCTGGATCAGTGCCCGCAACATCCCTGCTGCGGATAGAGAGAAGATCCTTAAAGAATGTCCCGCCCAGTTCAAAACAAAGGTCGCGGCCATCCTCAAATAATGACTATTTTTTTAACCCTTTATAAGTAAATTTTTGCCCGCCCAGGGAAGCCTCCACCATCAATCCACTCTTCTCCTGTGAAAATACGACCACGTGATTTCTGTAATTGGCGTTGGCGGACGCACCTGCCTTGACAGCTATCGCCGAAGCCTGTTCGGAAAATTCAACTTTATTTTCCATGAAGCGATCCAGCGCATCCTGGTTTTCAAAAAAGATGATTTCCCGGTAGGCCTGTCCCCCTGCTTGCGCACCCACGGTTACCTGCACCATCTGGGCCGTACCCACCGGCGTCCCTTTCCGATATACCGTGCCCTTGCCTGCGGCTCCCCCTACCCCTACAGCACCTTTACCCACATTGGGGAAGATCACATAGCCGGCAGAATGTTTGAACAGACTTTCCATCGACGGATCTGCCTTCAGAAAAAAAGATCTGGCCTCCTTGCTGTCATTGATTATTCTGGCTTGGGACTCGTCCTGTGCCATGGACATTCGTGGTAGGAGCAGGCCTGATACTAATAGCAGAAGCATCGAAGGCATTACAATGGTGAGCTTTTTCATAATTAATAAATTTCAAGTTAGTGAGTAAGCGTATACGATATATGGGATGCAAATAATCTGCCACGGGAAAGCGCCTCCCAATCAAGGTTTTACCACTCCCGCCTACACCAACACATTATCTATATTTTATATGTGATAGACGGGACCGGTAGCAAGAAAATTCCGCCATTTTTTTCAATAGCTTTAAGCGACCAAATCGTCACGCTACATGAGAAAAACTATTCCGCTGTGCCTTGGCAGTGCCTTGATCTGTTTATTTGCAACCGCCCAAAGAATCAATCTCGAACAATTTAAAGACCTGAAACCACGCAATATCGGCCCCGCCGGCATGAGCGGCCGGATCACCACCATCGATGTTGTCCTGGACAACCCCAACATCATTTACCTCGGCTCGGCATCGGGTGGTGTCTGGAAAACGGAGAACAGCGGCAACACATGGACGCCGGTCTTTGATGATCAGCCGACACAGAACATCGGTACGGTCGCCGTTCAGCAATCCAATCCGAATATTGTTTGGGTCGGGACAGGAGAAGGGAACCCAAGGAACTCCGTGAATATCGGTGAAGGCATCTTCAAAAGCCTGGATGCGGGAAAAACATGGAAGCGAATGGGCCTGGAGAATACGCGGAACATTCATCGCATCATCATCGACCCGGTGAACCCCAATACCGTTTATGTTGCCGCGATTGGAAACCCTTATGGCATCCATCCGGAAAGAGGCGTCTTTAAAACCACGGATGGAGGCGATACCTGGACAAAGATCCTATACACCAACGACACCTCCGGCTGTTCCGACCTGGTGATGGACCCATCCAACCCCAACAGGCTCCTGGCAAGCATGTGGCAACATCACCGTACACCCTGGGATTTTAAAAGCGGTGGCCCCGGCAGCGGGCTTTATCTGACCATCGATGGCGGTAAGAATTGGAAAAAGCTGGGTAAAGCCGATGGCTTGCCCGATGGCAATTATGGAAAGATCGGGCTGGCGTTCGCCCGCAACCAGCCGACCCGCGTATATGCTTTGGTGGAAGCAACAAAGAATGGCCTGTATAAAAGCGACGACGGGGGCGCCAAATGGCATCTTGTCACCACTGATCCAAAGGTCGTAACGAATCGACCTTTCTATTTTCAGGACATCCGCGTCGATCCGCAAAATGAGAACCGGATCTACAATATCCACGATCAGGTGGAGGTAAGCGAAGACGGCGGTAAAACATTCACCACCGTAATCCCCTATTCGGGTATCCATCCGGATCATCATGCCTGGTGGATAGACCCGTCCGACGGGAGCTTCATGATAGAAGGCAATGATGGCGGCATCGGCATCACGCACGATAGGGGGAAGAACTGGACCTTTGATGATAAGATCCCCGTCGGCCAGTTTTATCATATCAATACAGACAATGAAATGCCTTATCATGTAATGGGCGGCATGCAGGATAACGGTTGCTGGCACGGTCCCGCCTATACCTGGATCACGGGCGGCATTAGAAATGATTATTGGGACAACATAGGTGGCGGCGATGGCTTTGAAGTCATGCCGGATGCGGAAGACGCCAGCTGGGTATACAGTGAAAGCCAGGGCGGATTTGCCGAACGCCGCAACTGGGTCACGGGCGAGAGCTGGTTCATAAAACCGCCGTCCCTGGATCCCAAACTAATGCTGCGATGCAACTGGAATACGGCTATGGCCCAGGACCCATTCGACAAAAAGACAATCTACTTCGGCAGCCAGTTCTTACATAAGAGCGTGAACAAAGGGGTCAGCTGGGAGATCGTCTCGCCCGATCTTACGACCAACGATTCGACAGAGATCAAAGCATATCAGAACACAGGCGGGCTAACGCTGGACATCACCGGAGCGGAAACCCATTGCACGATCATCACTATTTCGCCCTCGGCAAAAGAACAGGGGACCATTTGGGTAGGCACCGATGATGGCAATGTGCAGCTGACAAGGGACGGCGGCAAGACCTGGGAAAATTTCCGCGGGAAGATCCCGGGCATGCCGCTAGGTTGCTGGATACCCCAGATAACTGCCTCGCGTTACAATGCCGGCGAAGCATTTGTCGTGGCGAACGATTATCGCCGCGGCGATTTCAAACCCTACATCTTCCGCACCACGGATTATGGCAAGACCTGGAAAAGGATGGTGGATGAGAACAAAGTGAGAGGTTATGCGCTTTGTATGATCCAGGACCCTGTCGAACCCAACCTCGTTTTTGTCGGAACCGAAAATGGCCTCTGGATAAGCTTTGACAATGGATCGACCTTTCGGCAATGGAAGAATAGTTATCCCTCCGTTTCTACGTACGATCTGGCCATACAGGAAAGAGAGGCCGATCTGGTGGTCGCGACATTCGGAAGATCGATTTGGGTATTCGACGATATTCGTCCATTCAGAAAGATAGCCGCCGGCAAAGGCGCCGCCATCACCAATGCCATTACTGCCTTTCCTGCACCCGGCGCCTACCAGGCACAATATAAACCCGCCACCGGTTATGAATGGAGTGTAGATGGCCTATATGAAGCCGAAAACAGGAAACGCGGCGCCGAAGTCTCCTTTTTTATAAATAAGCCGCCGTCCAAAGAGTCGGCGGCAGGGGAAACGGCGTCCAAAGAGCCGATGCCAAAGGACAGTGCCAAAAAAGGCGACCGTGCCCCAAAAGCGGACAGCGTCAGCGTAAAAATTTATGACGCTAAGAACGAGCTGATAAGATCATTGCGGTGGAAGGCCGATAGCGGTTTCAATCGGGAGTATTGGGGGATGGAAGAAAAAGGCTTTCGCCAGCCGGGATCGCCCAAACCCAAACCCGACGCGCCGGAGCCCGGCGGCTTACAAGTATTGCCCGGGACGTATAGAGTCGTGATCGCGTATGCCGGATCGGCCGATTCAACATTGGTGACCATAAACGACGACCCAAGGTTGGGTGATCGCAACGAGATCAGGGTGGCACAAAGAGCGATGTACGATCGCCTAAGAAAGTCCTTTGACAAACTCACGGAAGGGATGGACAGGCTCACCGAGTCGGACGAAGTTTGCTCAAAAATGCTCACCGAATTACGCGACCTGACAGGCAAGGACATCGATTCCCTGAGGAAGATGACTACCAAAATGCAGGATACGATAAAATCGATCCGCGAATTCATTTCCGGTAAGACCTCCGAGCGGCAGGGCCTGTCGAGAAGTCCATTTGATGTCACCGTCATGTCTCAACTACGGGAGGCTCAGCAATCCATCGGTAGCAAAATGGTCGCGCCGGGGCAGCAGGAAGAGACCCTGGTTTCGAACGCGGAGAAAGCAGTGGCCGGAGCGGTCCAAAAGATCAATGCATTTTTCGACGGCAAATGGGCAGCCTATCGCAGCCAGGTAGAAGGAACCAAAGTGGATCTGTTCAAAGATTATAAGCCGATCCAGTAAAGACCCGGGAAAGAAAACTGAACATAGAGTGTGCGGAAACGGACAATTATTAAACGCAAATAAATCGCAACTAATTGATTATTAAGACGTAGAAAAATAGGTACTTTTCTGGCTGCTGTTCTGCCGTATTCTTAAACGAAGCGCATGTTCAAAAACTATCTCCTCCTCGCCTTCCGCCAACTTCGCAAGAACCGCGGCTATACCCTGATCAATGTTGCCGGCCTCGCTATCGGCATGGCCGTCGCCCTCGTTATCGGCATCTGGATCACCGGAGAAGTCGCCGTCGACAGATCCTATCCCGACCGCGCCCGCATCGTGGAGATCATGCAGGACCAACGCCCGAACGGCACCCCACCGGGTTCGCCCATCACCTATAGAGGATATACCGTCTCCACCGCCCTGGAGCCCTTTCTCCAAAAGGGTTATAAAGACATCTTCGCTGAAACGGCGATGTTCGAATGGCCCGGCGATGGCCTGCTGACGAGCGGTGACAAAAGCATTTCCCGCCAGGGATCGTGGGCGGAATATAGTTTCCCCAGCATTTTTGGCTATCACTTTCTTAGCGGGAGCGCGGAGTCGATGCGTGACCCTTCCACGGCGCTGATCTCCCGGTCCACCGCCATCGCCCTCTACGGAACCGAAAATGCGCTGGGCAAAACCTTTACCTACAACAACCAGCAGGTGTTCACCGTCGGCGGCGTCTATGCCGACCTGCCCGAGACCTCCTCCTTTC
>DASYZH010000116.1:0-17047 GCA_035946435.1 Puia sp.
ATGGACTGCCTTCGTATCTGAAAAATCATTTATACAAGGTCAAGAACCACATCGTGATCGCCACCGAGAAAGGCGTATATGAATATGACCCGCGATCGGACAGCTTCGTACTATCGGCCTATTTCAAAGGGTTCTTCGGTGAACGCAATATCCGTTTCCTCAAGGAGGATGGCTCGGGGAATATCTGGTTTATCGAGGACAACAGCCTGGGTGTGATCGATCTCACCGGTCCCCAGCCGGACATCATCTATTTCCCCGAACTCAGCGGCAAGCTGGTCGCCGACTACGAAAACATCAACCCTTACGACAAATATAATGTGCTGGTGGGGGCGGAAAAGGGATTCTATCATATCAATTATGAAGAATACAAAAAGAACCGCTATCCGATCCAGGTCAACCTGCGTAGTGTGCGGGCGATAGGCAAGACCGATACCCTGCTTTTCGGCGGCTACTTTGGCGAGGTGAACGATAGCCTCGACCAGCCGGCTTCGGCGGTATACAGCATCTCCAACAAATGGAACTCGCTCCATTTTGAATATACCGCTCCCTTATATGCCGCGCAAAACAGCATCACCTATAGCTATTGTCTCAAAGGGTTCGACCGGGATTGGTCGGCCTGGTCCCGGAAAACCGAAAAGGACTATACCAACCTCCCCGCCGGGACCTATACCTTCCAGGTGAGGTCGAAAAGCAATCTCGGCAATGAGTCGGCCGTCAGCAGCTATTCGTTCACGATACTCCCGCCGTGGTATCAAACCGGCTGGGCCTATGCCGGCTATGTGCTGGTCCTGGCCGGTCTGCTCTATGGGGTGTATTTCTGGCAACGCCGCATCTTCCGGCGCCAACAACAAAAACACGAAGAGGAGCAGCGCCGGCTGCAATATCTGCATCAGCTGGAGATGGAAAAATCGGAAAAAGAGATCGTCAAGCTAAAGAACGAAAAGCTCGAGGCCGAGATCGAGCATAAGAATACCGAACTGGCTTCTACAGCCATGCACCTCGTTCAAAAGGGCGAGCTGCTGGGCAATATCCGCGACGAGCTCATGCGGCTGAAAAAAGGCGTCAACGGCGATGCGGCAGCCGCGGAAGAGTTCAAGAAAATGCTGCGTATCCTCGGCGAAGAGAACAAGATGGATAAGGACTGGGAGCAGTTCGCCGTCCACTTCGACAAGGTACACAGCGATTTCCTCAGGATCACCAAGACGGCCTATCCCACCCTGAGCGCCCATGAGCTAAAGCTCTGTGCTTATCTGCGCATGAATCTTTCCAGCAAGGAGATCGCCCAGCTCGAGAATATCAGCGTGCGCGGCGTCGAGATCAGCCGTTACCGACTGAGAAAGAAACTCAAGATCGCCACCGAAACGACCCTCTTCGACTTCCTCATCGAGCTGCATGCAAAAGGTACAGACGCCTTAAACTAAATTTTGTTTAATATAGCTTAAGCTCTTCGTAATGCTGTCGAACGGCGAGCCCAGCGTATGATCCTGCTCTACGAACCAGTACTTCATGCCCGCCGTAGCTTTATATTTGAAGATGCGTTTGAAATCGACGGTGCCGCTGCCCACTTCGGCGGTATCATGGTCCGGCGTCTTGCGGATGTCTTTGAGATGCCACAACGGGAACCTGCCGGGGTGTGCTTCAAAGATCTTCACCGGATCCTGGCCGGCGAAGGTAGCCCAATACAGGTCGAGCTCCATCTTCACCAGGTTGGGGTCGGTATCTTTCAGCAGGATATCATAAGGATAGATGCCGCCCTGGGCCGCGAATTCGAAGTTATGGTTATGATGACAGAACTGGATACCCGCTTTCTTGCATTTTTCCCCGGCGATATTGAAATCGTGCGCCATCTTTTTATAGTGGTCGAGGGTGCCGCGTTCGGATTCCGAAAGCCAGGCGCAGATCATATACTGCAGTCCAAGCTTATGCGCATCTTCTACGGCCCGGTCCCAGTCGTGCAGGATCGTCCCGTTGAATACGCCATTGGTCAGGATAGCTCCCGTGGAGTCTTCGCCATACCGGTAGTGACAGCTGCGCATGACCTGTCCGTTATTCCTGAGCACGCCGGCAAAGGTCCTGGCGTCCATGCCATAGAATTTCTCGTCACCGCTGTTGTAGGTGGCGCCCTCCAGCGAGTTATACCCGATTGCCGCAACCTTGGCCAGGGTGCCTCTGGGGTCTTTGGCCATAAAATCCCGGACCGTATACAATTGGAGGCCATAGTTGGGGCCTGCTGCCGTCCGGCTCGTGGCGAGGGCGGGTGCAGCCAGGAGCCCCGCGGAATAGATGGTAGTCTTTTTTAGAAAATCTCTTCTGGATGTGTGCATATGGAAGCGTGGTTTTTTTGTGTTGCCCTGCTAATTTACGATTCCGCGTCTAACTTTCACTACATCATTACTACATCATCGGGCTCAAAACGGCTCTCCACCCGGGAAAAAGTGTAACTTTCATAAAACACATTGCTGTATGAAGTTCGCACTCTGCCTGACCTTTTTGTTATCCCTGGTCGGGGCGACGCGCCCCGCGGATGAACACCCGACCCTGGCCATCGGCGCCACGGCCCCCGATTTCTCGCTCAAGGGTGTGGATGGCAAGACCTATACCCTCGCTTCTTTTAAAGATGCCCGCATCCTGGTGATCGTCTTCACCTGTAACCATTGCCCCACTGCCCAGGCTTACGAGAACCGGATCATCCAGCTGACCAAAGATTATAAGGACCGCGGCGTCGACGTCGTAGCCATCATGCCCAACGACCCCCAGAGCATCCGCCTGGACGAGCTGGGGTATACCGATATGAGCGACACCTACGACGAGATGAAACGCCGGGCCGCGATAAAACATTTCAACTTCCCCTATCTCTACGACGGTGCTACCGAAGAGACGTCTAAAAAGTATGGCCCCATCGCCACCCCGCATGTCTTTATCTTCGACAAGAGCCGGAGACTGCGCTATAGCGGCCGGGTCGACGATGTCGAAAAGCCCACCAAGACCCCGCATGTCAGCGACGCCCGCAATGCCATCGAGGCGCTACTGGCCGGCAAAGAGCCGCCTGTGACGACCACCAAAGTATTCGGCTGCTCGATCAAATGGGCGGAGAAAAGCGACTGGATCTCGAAAGCAAAGGAGGAGTGGGCCAAAGAACCTGTGAGTCTCGATACGATCACCGCGGATGGGATCAGGGACCTGATCGCCAATCACACCGACAAGCTCCGGCTGATCAATGTCTGGGCTACCTGGTGCGGCCCCTGCGTGGCCGAGTTCCCCGATCTTGTAGATATCAACCGTATGTATCGCCGCCGGGATTTCGAGTTCATCAGCATCAGTGCCGACGAACCCGCCAAACGCAATAAGGCCTTGCAGTTCCTGCAGCGTTCGGAGGCCTCGAATACCAATTATATCTTCAACATCGACGATAAATATAAGCTGATAGAAGCCATCGATCCCAAATGGCAGGGCGCCCTGCCCTATACGCTGGTGATCGAGCCGGGTGGTAAGATCATCTATTCCAAGGAAGGTCCCGTCGATCCTGCGGCGCTCAAGACGGTCATCGTCGACGATCCGACCATCGGAAGATACTACTAACGCGGCCGCGCATCCATCCGAACCGTCCCGGCTGCCCCATCCCGGTCCCGGCTCCGGTCCCGGCCCCAGTCCCGGCCCCGGGTGTCATTGATCCGTCGCTTCATCTTTGTCCTCCGTCTCCTCGAGCTCGTCGCCCTTCTTGCTGCGCCGCGCTTTCACGAGCGGATTCTCCTGCGTTCCCGTCACCGCGACGGGTATGCCGATAACCCCGAAAGGCGGCAATCCCACCCGGCAATGCAGATTGAGCCGCCCGTCGAAGCTGGCCTGTCCTTCGATCCGAAATTTGAACGCCGAGACCTTCATCCGCGTGCGCTCGATGGTGATCAGGTTATTCGCTATCGTCGTTTTGATGTCGACCTTGGAAAGATCGGGGTCGTTGACGTCTTTATTGGTTTCTTTGCTGACCTCGCCGAACAGCTTCAGCCCTTTGACCTTCACCTTACGGATCGATACGACCCCGCCACCCTTGAGCGAAGGATACACCGGATGCATATTCCCATCCAGCCGCCCCGACAATTTATAATCGAGCGAGACGATACCCTGCGCCTTTGCCGCGGACGTAGCCAGGTCACGGAATAGCTTCACCTCCCGGTATGCCCGCTGTACGTCGAAGTCTTTAGCCTGAATATGATAATCGAACTGTGCCTTCTGCGGCGACAAGGGCTTGTAAGTGGCATTCATTTCCACCGGCGCACCTGCCAGCGAGAACATCGTGGTATCGAGATGGACGGCGCCGCTGTCGATGCTGACCCCGCCCCTGAAGCTGTCGATCCGCATTCCGTTGTAGTCGACCTGCTTCACGTCGGCATGAAAGGCCACGTCGAGGTCCCCCGGCACGAGGATGACCCCGGTGGGCCCCGCCGCGCTCCCCTTGGAGGCCACACCCGCCGCGCTCCCAGTCGCATGCGCCGGGCCACCGGCTGCGGGCGCGCCCGCATTAAAGGCCATCAATTCATCCAGCACCACCCGGTCGCTTTTCAAAGTGAAACTCCCGCGCAAGGGCTCCCCCTTACCCGCCATATACCCGATCACATCCGATAACCACCCGTCGAGTACAAACCGGCTCTTGCCATATCCAGCCTCGAACCGGTCGAATGTCATCTTATCCTGCCGGAAACTAAACTTCCCGGTGTAAATCCTGAAGGGCTGGGGAAATAGTTCAGCGCGCAGCACCAGATCATGGACCGTCAGCGTCCCCTCGTTGAAAAGCTGGTCATAACGCCCTTTGGTGGCATCGCTTTGCCGTCCCCGCAGCGAAAGGCTTGTTTCCACCAATCCCGTGACGGCATAGTCCTTCAACGCAAAGACCTTAAGGATCCGTCCCAGGTCCAGCGTTCCATTCGAGACGATATTATAGTTGAGATCGGTGAAATCGCGGAGATCGGCCTTTATCATAAAAGGCTGCCCTTCGAACTCGAAGGACATCGGCGTCAACGCCACATCGAGATCCCTCATCGACCCGCTGCGGCTGATCACCCTGGCCCCCACCTGCACTTTCTCGAGCGGATGCGGATAGTATTTCGTTTGGATGTTCCCGTTGAGCAATTGGAGGTCGGCCTGTGTCACGGGAAATTGATGTTGTGCCGGCAAATAATTGCCTTTGGTTTTGACGTTAACGCTAAGGTCGCCCGCCAGCTCGATGCTGTCCAACGGATAGACCTTTTTGAGATCGGCCAAATGTAACACAGTCTCCAGCCCGGCCTCGATGGACCGGCTAGCAGGATCTTCCAGCCGTAAGAATCCCCGGATATGACTGCTAAGGGCCTGTGCGTTCAGGTTTTCAACCTTCAACCGTACATGCCGGTAATCATTGTCGGGGCAGCGGGCTTCGACATCGAAGGCTATACCCCTGATCGCCTCCGGCCGTGAGGCGAATTTCAAAAAGCCGTCGCGCACCGCCAGATTCAGGGAAAACTTCGGGATGCTGGCGATGACCGTATCTACCGTGGTCTTGCGAAGTCCTGTCTTTCGTTCAACCCGCGTAGCATACTGTCCTTCCGCCTGCAGCTGCAAAGCCAGCCGGCCTTTGAGATCGGCGGGCGCAAAACCTACGGCCCGGTCCCATTTCTCCAGGTCCAGCTCCGAACGGATACGACAGGCGATCCAGGGCGCCTTCATGCCCCGCATCCGCAGCACAGCGCTGAAATAGTCTTTATCGAGATTGAAATAAGCTGAATCGACGGAAAGGTTCAGGCTGTCGGGATCGAGGCCCGGCAACCGGGAATGCAGATCGAGATAAAGATTCCTGATCGGCACCGGCGCCTGCCCGTTGGCAATATATCCGTTGCGTATCTTAAGATCCAGCAGCAGATCAGGCATTTCGCCCGTGGCCGCGATATACTTCCCTTTCAATGAGGCTTCGATATCCCCCGAACCCCGAACGTCGGTTTTATCCAGCCAATCGGTGACATCCGGCGGCAGGGCCGTGATGACATTGTGCAGGCTCGTATCAGCCGCCTTCAGCTGAAAGTCCATATCGTAGCCATCTTTCAAAAACGAGAATCGGCCGGTAAAGGTGACGGGTAGCTGATTGATCAGCAATTCATTTCGCTCGAAGATCAAGGCCAGCGAATTCGTGTTGATCTTCGTGATGAGATCCGCGTTGAGCTTTTTGTTGATAAAGTACGGCTGCCGGTCATAGTAAAAATCGACCGACTCGACTTGCATATGCGTGTGCAGATCGAAGACGGCCTGGCTAAGATCGCCATTGCCCTCATATTCGAGCCCCTTGGCAATGATCAGGATCGGGATCGACGCATCATTATAGGTCAGGCGGCTATTTTCTATAATGATCTTCCGGATCTTCAGCGAAGCGCTGCCGGAATCGGTGGCTTCTTGCGGCCGGCTGGTTTTTTTCGAAGCATAGATATTGTAGTTGGGCACGCCACTCGTATCGACCTGGATGTTGATAGAAGCATTCGTGAGAAAGATCTTGTCGATATTCACCTCTGAAAACACGGAACGCAGATCGACTCCCAGCGAGATCTCGTCGGCTTCGATCAACCGCTCCTTGTCAAAAGGAGCCGAGCCGTTGAGCTTGACATCATACAGGGTTAAGGTCAACGCGGGAAAGTGCCGGAAAAAAGAAAGCCGCGCGGCGGAAAAATGCAATTCCGATCTAACGCTATGCCGGGCCCACTGCCTGATCTTATTGGACACAAAACCGGGAAAGAGATACGGCAGCAGGAACAACAAAAGCACGAGACCGACCACCGAAATACCGGTGATCTTCAGGACTTTTAGCAGTATACGTGAAAAAATCGGGTGCATATTACAAAAATACTATATTGACGAGCATTCGCTCAGCTTTATTAAATCGATCTCATGTCTAAAGTCATACAAGTAGTGCGCCAAGCCTTATCCGGTCATCAGCAGGACTATACTTCCGGCAGTATCCGCCGCGCGGTGATCCTGGCGTCCATTCCCATGATCCTCGAAATGTGTATGGAATCTGTATTCGCGCTGGTCGATGTGTTCTTTGTTGGCCGCATCGGCAAAGAGGCCGTCGCTACGGTGGGTCTTACCGAATCCGTATTGGCCATTGTGTATTCCCTTGCCATGGGGCTCGGCATGGCTGCTACGGCCATGGTCGCGAGAAGGATCGGCGAGAAGAACGAAAGCGAGGCATCTCATACCGCGGCCCAGAGCATTCTGATCGCATTGGTGCTGACACTGGTGGTAAGCCTTTCGGGTGCGTTGCTTGCTGCCAGGATCTTACAGGTTATGGGTGGTTCGGCGCAGATGGTAGCCACCGGCGCGATCTATACCCGGATCGTCTTTTCGACGAGCATCGTCATCATGCTGCTTTTCCTGATCAACGGCATCTTTCGCGGCGCCGGCAATGCTTCGATCGCCATGTGGTCGCTGTGGCTCGCGAATGGATGTAATATATTATTGTGTCCCATCCTGATCCATTTCTATGGTTTACCCGGCGCCGCCATGGCTACAGCCATCGGCCGGGGCATCGGCGTCTGCTTTCAGCTTTATCACCTCGTCAAAAGCAAAGGGCCCATAAAGATCATCCGCCGCTATTTCACACCCGATAAAAGCATCATCCGCAATATGCTGAAGATAGCCTGGACCGGGACGATGCAATTCCTCGTAGCGTCCGCCAGCTGGATCGCCATGGCCCGTATCATCGCTCAATTCCACGATACCGCCATCGCGGGCTACCAGGTCGCCATCCGCATCGTGATCTTCTTTATCCTTCCGGCATGGGGTATGTCCAATGCCGCGGCGACCCTCGTCGGTCAAAATCTGGGCGCCAAACAGCCGGATCGGGCCGAGGCCTCGGTGCGCACCGCCGCCTATTATAATGCGGCGTTTATGTTGATGGTTTCATTGATCTTTTTGCTCGGGGCGGAGCCCATCGTCCATTTTATCAATCGCGACCCCGACGTGTCCGCCATCGCCATCCAGGGCCTGCGGATCGTGAGCCTCGGCTATGTCTTTTATGGAGTGGGGATGGTTCTCACCAATGCCTTCAATGGGGCCGGGGACACCCGTACTCCTATGATTATCAGCCTATTCGTGTTCTGGACCTTTCAAATCCCGCTGGCCTGGTATCTGGCCATCTACCTCGGATTTGGACCACGGGGGGTCTTCACCGCCGTCCTGACGGCAGAATCTTCCCTCACTATCGTAAGTTTTTTCCTTTTCCGGCGTGGAAACTGGAAGAAAATAGGGGTCTGAACACACAATAAAAACTTTTCATAAAAGATTCTTGCACAAGTAGAAAATAGATAATATTTTAGTTATCCACCCGTTTTATACATCCGGCAACGAGCGAAAGGTCGCGGCCGAATTAATCCAATATCGGGCCTCCGGCCGCGTAGCAGCCGGTAGCTGATTTCCTGAAACGGGGGCGTTGATATTAAAAACCTTTGAAACATGCGTCGTTTTTTACTTCCCGGATTCCTGTGCGTTTTGGTCGCATTTGTTTTACCGGTTAATGTGTTGAAAGCCGGAGGAAATCCGGTGAGTGCCAAAAGAGCCGCCAGGGCGTCCGCCTTTGTCGCGGAAGTCAATACACTCTACCTGGCATTCGACCTGCAGGAAATAGGCCTGAACAAAAAAGCCTTCGAGTGTGCCCTGAAAGGATACAATTATTTGCTCTATCGTCACTGGCTCAATAAACCGAACATCCTGACGATCGTCGACATGAGCCAGAGCTCGCGCAACAAACGGCTCTACATCCTGGACATGGATCAACACACCGTGCTGGTGAATACGTATGTGGCGCATGGCCGCAACTCCGGAACCGAGTTCGCCCGCAGTTTCTCGAATAGTCCCTCTTCGCATAAAAGCTCGCTGGGCTTTTATATCACGCAGGGGACCTATTATGGTAACAATGGGCTGTCGCTCAAGATCCGCGGCATGGAAAGAGGATTCAACGACAAAGCCCTTGGCCGCAACATCGTCGTCCATGGCTCGCAATATGTTGGCCCCGACTTCCTGGAAATGAATCAGTTTTGCGGTAGAAGCTATGGCTGCCCTGCTGTTCCGGCCGATGAATCGGGAGAGATCATCGATCTTATCAAAGAAGGTTCTTGTTTATTCATATACCATCCTACAAAAAGATATCTGACAAGGTCCAAGATACTTAACAGCTAGCATGGATGCACTTCAGATGGTTTGAAGGTGAAAAAGCTCAATTTAGGTTCGTACCCTATGATTGGGCTTTTCTTTTTTTAGTAGCCTTAAATGCCGTCCAGGTCCCGAATTGAGTTTTGAACAGTATCTACCCCATAAAGGATCCTTTTCGGGTTGCAGCCCAACCAATGCAACATTTCGATTATCAGATCATAACGTCGTTGAATAGCAAAAGCAGATATTGCGCCCGTTGATTTATCAAAACATATGGGTTCATAATGGGCTATTCTATTTCTGGTGTCGTTTATCCTAATAAGGTTTTTGAAAACGTCTTTTTGTCTAACGCCGTGGGGTCTATTGGGAAATATTTGCAATAACGTACTGCCGGAAGCGGCAAATTCTTTTTTTGAAAACTGATAGGCCCAGAAACCAAAAGTAAGCTTAGCTATTAGACCATCATGGGTATATTCTGGACCCAATTTGTGTATTGCTTCCTGTACTGCGTGGAAGGAATCTTCACAACCTGCGGAGGTATCCAGGTAACCGTCGGGCATTACAGATTCTTCCAACCAAAAAGGCCCTTTGACGCGAATAAAATGCCTATCGATTGAATTCCGTAAGATGACCTCAAACAGTCCATTTACGGCATATATTTTTTGAGAAAGCCGTAGGTTTACCCGATAAAGTTTCTCGGCCCGCCTTCGGTTTTCGTTGCAAGCCGCTAAATACCGATTGAATCGCGGCGCAGATATTGCCGTATGGAATTGGCTATTAGGCATTTAAAAAATAGAGATCAATTTTTTTCACAATCATAAAAAATCTTTATCTTCGTGGCGTATCCCTGCGATGCCGCTGTTTAGTTATTCATAACTATTTAAGTTTGCAGGTTAAGTTTTTAAAGAGCCACTTAATGTGGCTCTTTATTTTTTGTAACAGTTTTTTTTACAGTTCAGATCAAGCGGTAATTTAGTACTCGTTTGTCATTAAGCACCCCGTAAAATTTCCGGTTTTTTTAAATAGAAATCAGCAGCCTCAGGTGTGGCGCCTTAGGCAATTCTATGAAGACCAGCAAGATGTAGGGCTAATTTTTGTGGAACCCGATCCGCATTAAATTTTTCAACATCGCTAAAATAGCCAGGCGATATACTGCGTCAGCATACCCGCAAAAAGCCCCATCCAGACATCGAAAGCGGTATGGGTCCCTAGGATCAGCCGGGATGTACAGACAAGTCCCGTGCACAACAGCGCCACGGCTATATAAAGTCCCGATCCAAACGCGTCATGAAATCCGAAGAGATAGAAAAACATCAATGCCCCACCCATGGCGATGGCATGCATGCTGATCTTGAAAAAGATATTGCAAAAGAACCCGGCGCAGACGGCCAGAAAAGCTCCCAGCAGGAAATTAATGGACAGCGCAGGAATATCAGGTAGATTCTTAAAAACCCACCAGGACCAGAAGTAAAAGGTCATCACCACGATATAAGGAATGATCCGGTCCTTCACCGTACGGAGCATTATCGAGTTGATCAATCCCAGCGCCTTCATCAGCGCGACGGCAAACAGCGGCAGGAATGTGTTGCAAAACACGATGTTTATAAACCGGAAGATCTTCGTCCGCTTGTCGAAACCCGCAAACGCATACGGGTGAAAAAAGATCAGGAAAGCCATCACATAGCCGCTGATGAACAGGGGGTGAAAGATATAGGAGATCACATGGGCGGCCCCCCGTAAAACCGGGCTTGCCTTCGTGCCTTCCGGGTGGTGCCCGGTCTCGGCTATAATAGTGTCGGTCATAATTCCTTCCTTAGCCTGGCAACAGGAATGTTCAGCTGTTCGCGATATTTGGCAACGGTCCGGCGGGCAATGTTGTAGCCTTTCTCCTGAAGGAGCTCGGTGAGCTTTTCATCGCTCAGCGGCTTCTTTTTGCTTTCTCCTTCGATGAGATCGCTCAGTATCTTCTTCACCTCCCGGGTAGATACTTCCTCGCCGCTGTCCGTACTCAACGACTCGCTGAAAAAGAACTTCAACCGGTAGGTCCCGAATTCCGTTTGCACGAACTTGCTGTTGGCTACCCGGCTTACCGTAGAGATATCGAGGGCCGTTCGCTCGGCGATATCTTTCAGGATCATAGGCCGCAGCGTCGTCTCGTCTCCCGTAAGGAAAAAGTCGTGCTGGTAATCCATGATCGTATGCATCGTGTTGTAGAGGGTCTGCTGCCGTTGCTTGATGGCGTCGATGAACCATTTGGCGGCATCGATCTTCTGCTTGATGAACAGTACGGCCTCTTTCTGCCGCTTGTCTTTCTTGCTGCCCCGATCATATTCCTTCAACATCTCCTTATACCCCTCGCTGATCCGTAGGTCGGGCGCATTCTTCGAATTCAGCGAAAGCTCCAGCTTCCCGCCGGCGTTGGAGATAAAGAAATCGGGGATCACATAGGACTCCGCCTTATTGACCTCGGTGACGTCGCCGCCCGGCTTGGGATTCAGCTTGATGATCTGGTTGATGACGTCCCTGAGCCCCTCGTCCGTGAGATTCAGCCCTCGCTGTATCTTATCGTAATGCTTTTTGGTGAACTCGTCGAAGTAGTAGGTGAGCACGTCGATGGCCGTATCGACGCTCTTGTTGCCGTTCTTTTTCCGGTGCAGCTGGTTCAGCAGACACTCTTGCAGATCACGGGCCGCGACACCCGGCGGATCGAACTGCTGGATCTTCTTGATCAGCGTCTCGATCTCTTCTTCCGTCGTTTCGATGTTCTGCCGGAACGCCAGGTCATCCGCGATAGAAGCGGTCTCCCGGCGCAAATAACCATCGTCGTCGATACTGCCCACGATCTGCTCCGCGATCTTCCGCGTCCTGTCGTCCACGACCAACATCCCCAGCTGATCGAGCAAGACCTCATGGAACGAGGTCTCCACCCTATGCGGCATCACCCGGTCCTCATCGGCATCGGGGTAATTGTCATCCCTTAACTTATAATCGGCTACATCGTCATCGGAATCGTTGACATATTCGCTGATATCGATGTTTTCATAATCATCCTCACTGCCATCCTTTTCCTCGTATTCGTCTGCTTCAAATTCATCCTTGGCATCCTCACTGCCATCTTCGTGGTCTTCGGTCACCTCCAGCGCAGGATTCTCTTCCAACTCCTCTTTTATCCGCTCTTCCAGATTAGCCGTCGGCACCTGCAGCAACTTCATCAGCTGAATCTGCTGAGGAGATAACTTTTGGAGTAATTTTTGCTGTAATGATTGACTTAACGACATGTATATCAGGGGTTTTGCTAAACCCCCTTTAGCCGTTTTACGGTGCAGGGGGCGCGGACCACAAAAATCAGGCCGTAAATTTACATAAAAAGGAGGGACCAACCGTGCAACGAAAAAAAACTTTTCTTGTTGTATGTTTCTCAGCACTTACGCTGGCCGTCAGGAGCCAACCGCCGACCCCCGTTCCTGTGGAAAAGTTTATTCCCGACCACCTGCAGTTTGCCTCCCGGGAGCATTCCGGTCTTCTGGCTTTTGTTCCGGGGAAACAGGTCTTCCTGGCGATCGAGCCTGGGTTGCCTTTGTTTAGGCCGTCACTCATTTCAACCGATCCGGCGGCTCCCGGGACCGGTCAATACTATGTCAACCATCTCGGGTTCTTTTGCAAACAGGAGCTGGTGATAGAAAAGACTACCCATATCCCACTTCGTTTCCGATTGGGCTCGCTGGATTACGTCAATAAGTTAGAGGGGAAGTAAGTTACGTCACCGGCGCTTTCTGCCTGGCCATCACCTTCCGCACCGCCGCCACGATCTTCTCGCCGCGCTCCCGCGTCTGCTCCTCCGTCCATAACATCCCGATAGCCGTGGAAACACACCGGCCCATGACCTTATCGCTGGCCGGAAAGCCATCGGTCTTCAACGCCCGCAGCGCCTTCTCCTGCGCTTCATTGAGCCTGTTGAGCGTGGCAACCCTGGTGAGATGGTCCCATTTGCGGATATAATGCCAGTTGTGCTCATACCAATACATATTGCCCGCCGCGGCATTCTGCTGCTTCAGCTCCGCCATAACGGCCCGCATAGCTTCTTCCGTGGGCAGGAACCAGCTCAGGAAGGTATAGATATCGCCTGCGGGATCCGGGATCCGCCGGAAGCTGATCTCCGGCACCTGCGAAAGGATCGTCTTTAGCTGCGTATAGTTCTTTTTGTTGAGCCCGATAAATTGATCCAGCTTCCGGACCTGCGCCAACCCCACTGCCGCATGCAGCTCGGAGATGCGGAAATTATATCCGAGAAAGGGATGCAGATCGGCACCGCGATCGACTCCCACATGGTCATGTCCATGATCGGAATAGCCATCCAGCTTTACGGCCAGGTCTTTACTGGTGGTGACGATGGCCCCGCCTTCCGCACAGGTGACGATCTTCACGAAATCGAAGGAGAACGTCCCGGCATCACCGATGGTGCCAAGCGCCTTGCCTTTATAGCTGCCGCCGAAGGACTGACAGGCATCTTCCAACAGCACCAGCTTATGCTCTTTACAGATCGCCAGCAGGGCTTCCATGTCCGCCATCGCCCCGCACATATGTACGGGCATGACACATCTGGTACGGGGGGTTATTGCCTTGCGAACTGCCGCAGGGTCCAGGGTAAGCGTTTCATCCACGTCTACCAGGACCGGGACCGCCCCGACGCTAAGTACGCATTCAAAACTCGCTACAAACGTAAAGGTGGGCATGATGACTTCGTCGCCGGCGCCGATACCCAAGGCGGCAAAAGCCGTCGTCAGGGCCGCCGTTCCGCTGCTGACGAGCTGCGTATATCCACAGTTCAGCTTCTCGTTGATGAGCGTTTCCAGCTCTTTGGCTTTCCAGATCCCTTTCCGGGGTCCATCGAATCCATAGCGCATCATGATCCCCGTTTCGAGGACATCGTTGACTTCTTTGCGTTCTTCGGGGCCGAATAATTCGAAACCAGGCATATATAAAGGATTTATCCGGGGCTTGGCGCCCCGTTTAGTTTGTAAAATTATTAAATATTAACGGTACGGCTTCGCTTTCCACATTGTTCCGGCTGACGGCCGTGACAAAATAAAAATGTGGCGCCCCCTTTTGCTCCGCCGGATCCTGATGCACCGTAAAACCGGCCACCGGGTCATAAGGAATAAATTCATAGGCATGAACGGAGTCGAGATCGACCTTCGCCGAATCGGTTTGATAGACAGCATATCCCCGGAGCGAATCCGTATCGGCCCCCTTCGACAGCCAGGCCGTCGCGCTCTGCCCCTTGACATCGTACTCCATATGGAATAGCGGGACATGCGGTTTCACCGAATCGATCCACGGCATCGGTGGGATCAATGCCGGATAATTGTAGTAGTTGTTGCGCAAGCTGTCCGACCAGCCAAGCGGATTGTTCACGAACGAGCTGCTGCTGAAATAAACGGCGCCCTGAACTGTAGGATAGGTGCGTAACGCCTGGATCTGCCGCGGCAACAGCGTCTTGTCCCGCCAGGCGGCATTGGTGCCGGCACGATAGGCGCCCAGGCCGATATAACATTGCCGGCCATAGCTATGCCGTGCCCACCAATCCAGCAGCGGACCATACGGCGCATGCGGCTGTGTAAATTCAAAATAGATCTGTGGCACCACATAATCGATCCACCCCATCCTTAGCCAAAGAAGGATGTCGGCATAAAGGTTATCATAATCCGTTTGGCCTCCATGCGTCTCACTCCCTTCGGGGTCTTTGTAGCTGTTGCGCCAGATCGCAAAAGGGCTGATGCCGAATTTGCAGTACGGCTTCTCCTCCTTTATCGCCTTGCTGAGATGCAGGATGATAGAGTCGGTATTGCTTCGCCGCCAATCGCCCTTGCTCATGCCATTGCCATAAAGGGCATAGCTTTTATTATCCGGGAAGTCCTTGCCCGGCCCCCCGCCCTCTACGATATCATAGGGGTAAAAATAATCGTCGAAATGAATGGCGTCGATATCGTAGCGTTTCACAATATCCCGGACGACATTCGTTACATATTCCTGCACTTCCTTGTTACCCGGATCGAAATAAAGGGTGTTCTCGAACCGCACGAACCATTCCGGATGTTTGCGGGTAATATGATCGGGCGCGATCGACGACTTCCCGATGGTCTTCACGGCCCGGTAAGGATTACACCAGGCATGGAATTCCATCCCCCGGCGGTGCGTCTCTTCGATCATGAACTCCAGCGGATCATAATAAGGCGATGGCGCCTGTCCCTGTACCCCCGTGAGCCATTCGCTCCACGGCTCATAAGGCGAAGGATAGAATGCATCGGCGGCCGGCCGGATCTGAACGACCACCGCGTTCATGCCAAGCCGCTTGTTCATATCGAGCAATCGGATGAACTCCACCTTTTGGCTGTCGACGGGCAGGCCCTTTTTCGAAGGCCAGTCGATATTTTCCACCGAGGCCACCCAGACGGCCCGGAATTCATATTTGGGGGGCCGTGGCCGCGATACAGCCGTCGTATCACCCGGCGTCTGTGCGGACGACTGCGGAGTCTGCGCCCGGGCTTTGGTGAACAGGCCGCCGGCCAGACAAATGATCAGCACCATCATCGTGCTGCGCAACTTATCGAGCAAACCGTTGAGCGTCTTCGTCTCTTCCTCGCTGAGGCTGGTCATGATCTTATCCGCATAGTCTTCAAAGGGGTCGATCTTCTCGAGCAGCTTCCTGCCCTTGGGTGTGATCACCACGTCCACCAGCCGGCGGTCTTCGTCATTGGGCGTCTTTTTTACGAGGCCTTTTTTCAGCAACCTGTCGACGATCCGGCTGGTGTCGCTCATCTTGTCCAGCATACGCTGCCGGATGGCAAGGGTGGAAAGCGGCTTGCCTTCGCCGCGCAGGATACGCAGAATATTGAACTGCCGCGGCGTGATGTCCCATTCTTCAAAGATCGAATTGATCTTCTCAGATAGCCAGTTGTAGGTGTAGATGATGTTGATCCTCGCTTTCTGATATTCGGTGCGGAACTTTCTCTGATTTATTTCGTTTTCAAGTGCCATGACGAGAGTAGACCTCCGGGTCCGCGTAAAAATACTGAAATTATCTATCGCAACCCCTTGCGTAACTCCTGTACCAGCATAAAAATTGTATAAAGATGATGGGCCTCGTGTAACAAAAAGAACTCCGTCCACTGCCGGACATCGAGCATTCCATAACGTTTGTGGTATGCGACCCGGCGCAAACCGTCTTCGCCCATCCCTTGCAGTTTGGAAAGGATCACCGCCCGACGAGCATCGATGCCCGAAAGCAGCTCCGCCAGCGGCAGGTCCCGGTAATCGGAAAACAGCGGATCGCCATCCGCCACGTATCGCTCGAATGTCGGGCTTTCCTCCGCCTGTATTCGCTCCAGCCGCGTCAGGAACATCGGCTGATAAGAGGCCAGATGCGCGATATTGTCGAAAGCGCTCCACTTGTCCGGCTGGACCACACGTTTCAGGTCGTGTTCGCTGAGTCCCGCAATCAGCTCGCGGATCGTGGTATGCTGATGTTGTAGCCGGCTTGAAGCAGAAGTTGACAGTGGCATATAGTTGAGTTTACACTGCGCGGGGTTCGGGCCTGCTGCTAATCCTCCCAGACCCTGGTCCCTTCGCTGCAATTGGCGCAGATGTCGATGTTCTTCCGGCTCACGAGGATCTGCCGGCGGAATTCGACATATTGCTCATTGTGCCAGATCTCCCGGAACGACTTCCCCTTGAGGTCGCCCAATGTATGCTGGGCATCCTTGTCGAAACAGCAGGGCACTACCAACCCATCCCAGGTGATCACCGTCGCATGCCAGAGCCGCCAGCAATGATTTTCCAGCGTATTCTTAAAGACATACTCCCCGTTTTTGTCTTTCCGGTA
>DASYZH010000117.1:0-11852 GCA_035946435.1 Puia sp.
CCGGCAAAAAGCGCCTGCGAACCCGCCGGGTCGATCACGGCCAGCTTGCGTTGCAGCTTCTGCTCGCGGGCCTGCATCTTTTGCAGGTAGCTTTCGGTGACATTAGTGAGCTGCCCGTTGAGGCCGGCCGCCTTCCGCTGGATACGGGCCAGCAGCTTGCCCGGGAACCCGGTCACCTTACCGGCTATGGAATCGACACTCTGAGCCCGCGTCGCCGGCAGTCCCAGCCCAATCGTTATCACCCCTATCAGGAATAGCTTCCTCATAGCACGCTTTTTTTACTGTTTGTGATTTGCCTGGATCATCGCTTTGAGCTCGTCGATCTCCTTCTGTTGCGCCTCCAGCCGGGCATTCTGATCGTTCAGCTGCCTGTTCTGCTCAGCCAATTGTTTTGCTTGTTCCGTCAAGGTCTGGGTTTGTTGGGTCATCTGTTTGTTCTGATCTGCAAGCTGTTTAGTTTGATCGGACAGCGACTGATTTTCCCGGATCAGGTAGAGCGTCAGCTCCTCCACCTTTTTCAACAACGTAGTCTGTTGCTGCCCCAGGTCGATCCCACTCCGCATGATCTCGGATTCCGCCGCGACATCAGGTAAATGATGATGTTCCCGGAGATATTGCGCCAGGTCTTGCAGTGACGGCAGCTTGTAGCCCTTGTCAAACACATAGTCCGGCCAGCTCGCCTGCGGCTTGGCTACGATCTTCGTAAAGATGCCCGTGCCGTTGACGGCCAGCTTATACCCTTGGGGGTTACTCGTTCCGATGGCGATATTGTCCGTCGAGTCGTAAACGGTGCCATTGGCAAATTGCCAGCGCCCGCCAGAGCTAACTCCACCGCCTACGGAGTTCCACGCGGTGCCATTGTAGTACTGAAAAGCGCTGCTATCGGTGTTGTAAAGCAACAGTCCGTTGTGTAGATCACCCGTGACAATGGCATTCCGCTGAGCCGTGGTCAGCCGTGGCAACAGTACACCGGTATTCGTGCTCACGACATCCAGTGCCGCCGCAGGCGTGACCTGGGCTTGGGTGAGGGCGCTGCTGAACCCTGTGGTATTGATCTGCGTGCGACCGTTGTACAATACGGTAAGGGCATTGGAACGGAAACCACTATAGGAAGAGCTATTACCCACTGCAAACAGCGGATAACCGGCCAATCCGGGCGTAGATAATCCCACCGTTCCGGTAGAGGGCATGGTTGCAAAATCCACATTGCCACTGCCCAATGTGACTCCAGCGGGCGTACGATCAATTAGATAAACCCCCGACACCGTTTGCCACAGGCCCCCGAATTGATTCCCCGCACCGGCGACTAACGAGCCTCGGGAAGTATCAATGGCGTTGTTAAGGTACCCACTGATATTATCGACACTGGCTGTCTTAGTGAGGGAATTGCCATTCCCAACGATGATCGAATTGTCGATAGATCCTGATAAATTTATACCCCAGCCGGATATGATATCATTGCCATAATCCCCGTGCGACAAATTCAAGCCACCTCCGTTCACTATCGAAGTCACCAAACTGGCGGTAGAATCCAGGTTGTGTTCATTACCAGCCACATAGGCATCGTACATCTCGGCTTTTAGCACACTTGTACTGGCGCTGTCTTCGGCATCCAACACGATGCCACCAGTCATCGATGACACGTTCACCGTAGTGTCAAGCCTGTCAAGGCTCCCGATCTGAAGCACACCCAGCTTGGAATAATAGCGCAAGCCTCTTGGTACGGGCGCGGCGATGCTCCTGTCCATTGTCGTAGAAGCGACGAAGTCGCCGTTATCATACATGCGGAATACCGGCCGGTTCACCGGATCATTCACCGACCCACCGATAGAATACTGATTGCCGTTGAGATATTGATACCGATTCGAAGTAAAGCTATGCGGCCCCGGTCCGGGAATACTGTCGCCCAACGCAACGCCTGTAGGGGTTTGCTCCAATCCCGGCCCGACACTCGATGCGCCCCCCTCAGACTGCCAGCTGGCATGACCCGCAGAATCACTGGTGAGGACATATCCCGGTCCCGCGCCCGTAGGCATGGTGAACGCCGTCGTCCAGGTGGTGCCATTGACCTGCAGTTTGTTATTGCCGCTATCGATAGTGGAGCCGATGATAAGGTGGCCGGTATGGGGGTAAAAGATCATCTGAGAGCCGCCGAAGACCTTGAAATTATTACCCCAGCTGAAGTAGTTGCTATTCTGCTGGCCGACGAATTCAAAGCCTCCATTGGAAATAAGATGAAATGCAAATCCGTTGGGCTCATAATAGTCATGATAACTACCCGAAAAGAATTGTGCCACCAGTCCGCTGTCATTATAGTAACGCATCCCCATCGAGGAGCCGATACTAGGATTGGTATTGATAAATTTCATCCAGGGCGAATAGACGGCATTGATGTTCATCGTTAATGGATCCACGGTGTCCGAATCAGTAGTAACGCTGTCGGTGATATTTATCAACCCATGAATATTTACAGTATCCGGGTGAATGGTGCTGCCAATAGTCGTCGTGCCATTGACTCCGATACTCATCCGCTCCACATTCTTCGTCCGGAAAGCCAGTCGGTTGCTATCCACCGTTCCCACGAAATTGCTGTCGCCATTAGTGGCGGCATTGCCGGTGGTCGACCAGAAATAGTTCAGCGACTGCACCCCCACATTCACCGAAGCGGTGGCAATGGTGCCGATAGCATCGGTGGCCTTGGCCGTGAGCTGATAGGCGCCCGGATCAGGGTCCACCCAGGTCATCGTATAAGGCGATGCATCGGCTTCCCCGATCTTGGTGGTATCGGCATAGAACTCCACTTTGGCGATGGAGCCGCCCGTCTCGGCGGCAGTCGCGGTGAGGATGAAATTCCCCCCTTCGGACTGCACCGTACCATTCACCGGCGCCGTCAACGCAACCACCGGTGTCCCCACATTGGCGGCCGTACCCGAGAAGACCTGCAACCCCGAGATAAAGGCAAAAGAGGAGGTGCTTGTTGCGTTCACATAGACATTGATGTGGCCGTTGGCATCGGGCCGCACACCTGTAAAGGTCACACCCTGGGTGGAATCCTTATAGGTGTTCAGGTATTGGCTGCCCGATACGCTCGCACCTGCCACCGTATATTGGGTCGACCCCGTATAATAGTTGTCACTGCCGCTCATCCGCAGGATATAGGTGCTGTCGGGGTTGAGGCCGCTGAGCTGCAGCTGAGGCACCGAGGCATTGTAGAGCGCGAGGTTGTCGCTATTGCCGTTCCATTGGAGCCAGGTATTGGCCATCACCGCTGCCGGGAAATAGGTGGCGTCGGCATTGCCGCCATAATCGTACACATTCGAGGGAACGGTATTGGGCACCCAGTTTGCCGCGCTGATGGAACTCACCGTGATCCCAGCCGCAGTAGCAGTTTGCGCGCCGGAATGCGGATCACCGGGCAGGTTGGTCCAGCCGCTCACCGTGGTTGGCGTTCCGGAGAAACTAAAGCTCACGATCTGCGCCGTTGATCGGAAGATCCCTGCAATGAAGACCAGCAGCAGTAAGGTTAAAACTCTTTTCATATTTTTGATTTATCGCTTTCGGTTCTGGAAAAAGGCTATCCTGTCCGGCCTTTTGGGAAAAGCCAGCAATGGGGCTGAACACGACGGGATCAGCCGGCAGACGATGAATAGCGGTTACACCGAGTGTAAAGGAGTAAACAGACGCAATTTTGCAAAGAGGGAAAATCCCATTACAGGAGGGCGCGCACCTGCGCCTACAGGAATTAAAAACTTAATCATTGAAGGACGGTTTAGTCGGGATAAAAAATGAAAAAGGGAGGGCGCGATCAGTCCTACGAAGGAAACAAACTTGTCGTAAAAATCCTAAAATAATTTTTAGCTTGCCTTAATGATTTCACGTATTGTCAACTAAAAATGGTCGAAAACACGTGTGTCGAAAAAGACAATAGCCGTGTCGAAATCTTTATAGTCGTGTCGAAAACGCGGATTTCCGCGACGACTTAATTTCGGCGCACCCGATTACGCTTGCGCAAAAACGCAATAAAAAAACGTGAAAAGACGGAAAATTTTGCGAATTCTCGCAAAAAAACCAGAAAGTGTTCAACTTTTGAAGATGCACGCAGGCCGTTAATTCTCCCTCTTAAACAAGATCGGCCCTCCCAACTTAGCCACCCGCCACCCTTCGTTTTGTTTCACCGTTAGTTGTACCATGTTTTTGGATCTAAGATAAAATCGTAACTTTTTGGTCTTTAAAAATGTTTCATCTTCGCATAACCTTATTCGTATGGACCTTGAACTTTTTCACCAGCCCGGCCGGCCGAACCGCTTTCATAAAGCCATTGACCGTCGCATTATCCGAACTGGCCGCATCTGCTATTATTACGAAATGACCGGCTGGTACGATGTCAACCTCGCCATGCGCCTCCTCGGCCACTACCGGCTCTTTAAACTCCACATTAACAACCACGCGGTCCGCTACTCACGCCTGTCCCCTGAAGATGTTTATATATTGCACTACCGCGAAAACAATATTTTAAACAATACCTGGGTGTATTTCATCTCCTTTCTCCATTTCGCCCTGTATATCAAGCACCCGGAGATCAATAGTATCAACCGCACACTCGTCTTCAATCGGCCGGATATCCTTAGGAACTTCCTCATCACCGCGGAAACCGATTTTGAAAAAGCGCTTCACGAGGCGATAGAACAAATCAAGCACCCGACCTTCCTCTCGGAGGCTCCGATCACCAACGTCCACGTCGAGATCACTGAAAACTATCAACACAATACATCGCTTTCGAAAAATGAATTGCACCTCCATCCTGTCGTCGAGAAAGAAGTTCCACCCCAAAAACCTGCAAAAGGAAAGGAGGAGGGTGTCTTCTCCAAAAAACAGACACTCATCCTCCTTGACCTTCTCGCCGCAGGCAAGATCATCGAGCCCATCGATTTCAAAAAAACCAATAAATTCCCCGCCATCGCCCAGCTCCTGCGCGCCCTCACCGGCCACGCCGAAGAAAGCTGGCGGGACGAGCTCAGCGACTATCACACCAAAGGCCTCTACGACTGGGACCGGAACTTCGACGGGCAACGAATGGAACTGATCCGCATCCTCGTCAATCTCGCCGATAAATTCCGCAACGCCGGTTTCAAGACGGTCGCCAAACTCGCCGATCAAAAGATCCGCGAGCTGGAACGCGCCGCTCCTTAACGTTTCTTCTTTTGCTTCCTCAGCTCATCGGCCTCATGCCCCGCCTCATTGGCTTCGCGTTGCTTTTCAGTCGCTTCCGTTGACTTTTCATCGGCCTCCTGCTGCTTAATGTTTTCTTCCTTCAGCTTTTGTGTCAATTCCTCATCCTGCGCTTCGGCGTCCAAGACCCGCCGCCGAAACTCTTCCGAACTGGTATCATACTGCGTCTTCAAACGGGTCAACTTATCATGCATCACCGAATCCGAAATTTGCCAGGCGCCCCGCCAAAGCAGATCGTTGCTCGCTTTAAGGCCGGCATCCTCTCGGGCATCCAGCCATAGCCAGGCAAGACCCACACTCACCATCAAAAGCACGGCGCTAATCCAGTCGGACCAATGCAGATAATGCCGGTGATGAACCTCCTTCACTTGCGGCTTTTCAAAAAGCTCCGTATGCCTCCGCAGCTCAATCCGCAAATCGCTCATTTCGGCACCCCATTCAGCCGGTTTCGTCGCCAGCTGCCGCACCGACTTGTCCAATCCGTCCACCTGCCCGGTGAGCTTAGCCACCGTCGACCGCTCAAACCCATCTATCCGCTCCCACAACTTATTCACCGCGCCCATGCACTGCTCCAGCCGCTCCGCCACCGCCGTCAATTGCTTCTCCACCGCCTCCGTCTTTTTAGGTATCCCCCGGACCAGCTCCACCGAGCTCGCCATCACCCGTAATTGCGCGGTATTTTCCTTGATGGCCGATTCCGCATCCAGCAAATGATCATTGAGCGTGATCAATAGCTGATCGGCTACTCCGACCGCGCTCCGGTTCAGCTTCTCGCTTCCCGGCCCCTCCGTCACCGGCTTCCCGGTCACCGGCGACCCATTCGCCGATTGTGATTGATTATTTTCCATATACAAAAATTTTTTCCGAAAAACTCCAACTCAAAGCCCTAATCCCTGCCGCTGCGAATGCCGCTGCACCAGCTCGTCAGCGAGTTCTTTCTCCTGCTTTACCCGCAGCTGCCGAGCTTGCTCCACCGCCTGTCGCTCCTCTGCCGATTTCTCCAACCGCTCCTTCAAATCCTGCCTCCTGCTTAAGCTCTCCTGCTGATCCCATCCTGCGGGCCTGCCCTTCACCATACGTTCCAATGCCTCGGAAAGTGAGCGCAATTGCGCTTTTTCCTGGACCTGCCGTTCCTGTAACTGCAAGGTCTGCTCCAGGCGCTTGAATGAGAACCCGGCATCGACCCGGCTTCCTTTGAAACTACGGTTCTCGAGGTGAAAACTGATCCCCTGTCGCTCTTTGGTCTCCGGATCATGCCGGTAGCGAACGGTCACCCCCCGCTCGGCCAACCGCGCCTCCAGTTCGCTCAGATCCCGGCACCCGGGCAGCACCTCGCGAACCGCACTATAGATCTGATACCGCTTGGCATCCGGCTCATGCAGCGCATCCAGATGCGTCCGGTCAAGCCGCTTGCCGTGATGCATCCTAAGCCCATACTCCTCCGTGAGCTCCCTCGCCGCCTTTATCGACCGCTCGATGATCAACCCCTTGCCTATCGGCTTGCCGTCATTGTTCACGCGGTTGGCGAGCACATGGACATGCAAATGCTCCTTATCCATATGCTTTACAAACGCATATTGCGTATTCACCATCCCAATGCGCTCGAGATACGCCTTCGATAGCTGTACCAGCAGATTGTCATCCGGCCGCTCCTCAGGCGGAAAACTCAACACACCGTGAAATACCGGCTTCTCTTTCTCCGGCATCAGCCGGTGCTGCCATTCGAAATCCTCCGCCATCAGCCGGGGATCATGAGCGCGCACGCCCTCGACCGCCAACACCTCACTCAGGGATTCTTCGCGTTCCAGGTACTCGCAGGTCTCCCCAAACCCTTTTCCTGTTAAAACCACTTTACCGATCATGACATAATTTTTTTATGATCACATCCAGGTCACCCCTGTACCGCAGCAACAGCTCCATCGCAGCCGCAATATCCCGCTCCCGGGCAACGGTCACCAGCTCATGCAGATCCACCGACATCCCGATCAGCTTCTTGACCATCTCCCGCTCTTCCGCCGTCCATTTAGCCCGCACCTCCCCCTGTACGGCCACCTGTCGCATATAGTCGGAAATGTTCACATGGGCCACCTCCATCTTTCGCTGGATGATATCCCATTGAGCAAACGTGACATAAAAGCCGATCTGCTTCTCCTGGACGACCTTCTTCCTGGGCCGCCCCTTTTTACCGCTCATAACAGTACCTTTTAAACGCCACCGGCGCCGGATAAAAAAGATGAAATACAAAGTAAGAGAAGAAGAAAACCTGAAAAGCGTCAGGTCGACCTGCAAAGGGCAACGTCTTGTAAATCAAGCGAGCAAATTCGCCGCGGATCTTTAAAAAATGTTATATTTACACTTATTCCGTCGTGACGGGCCACAGACCTGCACGCTAAAACAACCGCTTATGCCGATTCGCTTGTACATCATCGCGCTGGCTTTCGTGCTCTCATCCATCCGCCTGCAGGCCCAACAGCCTACACTGACCCTCCACCTGGATCAAAACGGCCCCGCCGTAAGCCCCGGTCTCTACGGGCTGATGACGGAAGAGATCAACTTCTCCTACGAAGGAGGCCTCTATGGTGAGCTGATCCGCAATCGCTCCTTTAAAGACAGCAGCCACACCCCCGCCTTCTGGACCCTGGTGCACGATGACGGCAGTAAAGACTCCATGAGCCTGGATAGAACGGGCGGCATCAGCGAAGCGCTGCCCATCTCCCTGCGACTCGACGTCCACAACAGCGACGGCAGAAGCGGCATCGCTAACGAAGGCTTCTGGGGCATCGCCACCAGGCCGGCAACGACCTACCAGGGCAGCTTCTATGCAAAATATGCCGCGCCAACCAGCGCAGCACCGGCAACCAATGCGGCACCCGGCGCGAAGGCCTCACCCGGCGCCAATGCGGCGCCCGGCACCGATGCAGCCGGTCCCTCCGTGACCGTATCCCTCGAAAGCACGGACGGGAAAACCAGCTATGCAACGGCAACCGTCAGCCAGATCACCGGGGAATGGCATCACTATGCCTTCACACTCACCACCACGGCAGGCATCACCCCCACAAAAGACGTACGCTTCGTGATCGCCGCCCCGCAACCCGGCAGCTACTGGTTCAGCCTCGTCTCGCTCTTCCCGCCGACCTATAAAAATAGGACCAACGGCAACCGCGCCGATATCATGCAGCTCCTGGCCGATATGAAACCGGCCTTCCTGCGGCTTCCCGGCGGCAACTACCTCGAAGGCAATACCTTCTCCAATAGATTCGACTGGAAAAAGACCATCGGCCCCCTCGAGAACCGGCCCGGCCACCTTAGCCCCTGGCACTACCGCTCTACGGATGGCCTCGGCCTGCTCGAATACCTCGAATGGTGCGAAGACCTCGATATGGAACCCCTGCTGGCCGTTTTTGCCGGCTATGTGCTGGACAGGGACTATCTCGACGCAGGTCCCTTCCTCCAACCTTTTGTCGACGACGCGCTCGATGAAATAGAATATGTAATGGGCGACGCAAGCACGCGCTGGGGCGCCGAACGCGCCAAAGACGGCCATCCCCAACCCTTCCCCCTGCATTATATCGAGATCGGCAACGAAGACGGCTTCGATGCCTCCGGCAGCTATGGCCGGCGCTATGCCCAGTTCTACGACGCCATCAAGGCAAAATATCCGCAGCTGCACATCATCTCCACCGTGGGCGGCAAAGACGGGCTCGGTTCCAGGTTCCCCGCGCCCAAAGGCAGGACGGAGATCGTAGACGAACACTATTATCGTACCGCCTCCCAAATGGAAGAGAACGCCGGCCAGTATGACCACTACGACCGAACTGGCCCCAAGGTCTTCGTCGGCGAATGGGCCACCCGCGAAGGCGATCCCACCACCAATTTCAATGCGGCCCTCGGCGACGCCGCGTGGATGACGGGCATGGAGCGTAACTCCGACCTCGTGATTATGGCCAGCTACGCCCCGCTCTTCGTCAATGTCAACCCCGGCGGTATGCAATGGAAAAGTGATCTCATCGGCTATGACGCCCTCGATGCCTTCGGCTCCCCTTCGTATTACGCGCAAAGATTATTCAGCACCCATCTGGGCAACAAGATCGTCCCCCTCACCACCGCGAACATGCCGACGCAGCTCAGCAAGCTAACGACCAGGGAATCCGCGGAAGGGCTGCACCCCAAGACCATCGATGCGCTCTTCTTCTCCGCGACCCTCGACAGCACAAAGAACATGCTCTATCTAAAGGTCGTCAACACACAGTCCACAACCCAGCCGCTGAAGATCGACCTCGTCGGCGCGGCAAAGACCGCCCGCGAAGGCGACTCCTGGACGCTGAAGGCCGATAGCCCCACCGCCACTAACTCGATCACCGATCCGGAAAAGATCATCCCGGCCGAAACGCCGGTCCGCGGCCTGGGCAAAACCTTCACCCGCACCTTCCCGCCCTATTCGATCACCATCCTGCAATTCACCGTGACACCCGCCGCCAAGCATCGCTAACCAGCCGGCATCACGGCCATGAGCCCACGCCCCGACCGCCGGCTAACCCAGCATGGGCCAGCCGGGCCGCAAGTCGCTAATCCGGTCGTCTCCCCGTTTGACTCGCAAAGGTGCTCTCGAAGATCTTATCCGCGTTGCCCGCCTCGAAGCCTTCGCGACGGTGCTCCCGGCGGATCCCGGAAGCCGGCAGGTGCGCAAATTGCGGCAACACCCGGCGTTCGGCAAATTCCACGTATGACCCGGGGATCTCGGCCCGCTGCCCGCCGGCAAACTCCGCCATGACCATGCGGGCTACAGTCGAGCTCTGTAAAAGGCCTCCATCAGGACTGACCTTGATCTTACCACCGGAGTCATTGAGGACAAACCCATGCGCCTCCAGAAAAGCATTGAAGTCCGTTACCGTATTATACCCCGCCGGAAGGTTATGGACGCTGATGGTAAAATGATTCAGATAATAGCGGTTATAGATAGCCCAGGAAGCATATTCGCTGTCGGCCGCTAATAGCCGGTAGTCCTCGTAGGTCGGCACCGGCCAGTTCCCGGTATGCAGGAATCGGTCGATCGCCACCTCATCATCGAGATCGAGCGCATCCACCGGATCACGCTGGATGGCACAAGTATATTTCTCCACAATCACCCGCGAACGCCCCGGGAGATCGTCCACCCGCAATTCGCTCAAAAAGATCCTCGGCAAATGCGGCTCGGGCGGCGCATACCAAAAGGCATTCAGTTTCTTGGCGGCAAAATAATAAGGATCGCGACGGACATAACCCAGGTGCAGAAAGATCTTCTCCAGCGAGGCGATACCCAGATGCGGAACACCCAGGCTGCGGAAGGCGATATGATCGTTCTCGATCTCCGCGGCGCTGCGGATCAACTCTTCGCGAACCATCGTGTCCAGGATCGCCGCCACATCCGGTACCCGCTCCCGGTACCTGCGCATCAGGCCCCCGAGGACCTGTTCCAATATCAGCTTTTTATCAGGCATGGTAATGATTAATTCGTGGTCGGCTCGAACCGGGCATACAGCTGCCCGCTTTTCGTCCGGATAAAGGGTTCAAAAGGCACTTCTTCCTGTTTGAGGAACCCACGTTGCGGCAGCTCGCCGGCCGCTACCATCTCCACCACCGCCGCCACCGAAGCAGCCGTCGTCCAGGAGATCGCCCGCCAGCTCTTGCCACCGATGCTGAGCGGCCGGTAGGCCCGGTAAAATTCCTCCCGCGCCAGGGTGTCGCCTTTCCAACCTTCGACTACGGCATATACATAGACGACGTCTTCAGCCACCGGCGGTTTGGCCTCGGTAAGGATTTCCTCCACCAGCCGACGCTTCTCCTTCAACAACAGCTCATAAAGCAAAAACCGCATCAGCCGGGCATGACCGGGATAGCGGATCGTTTTGTAATTGAGCGTATCGACCTTGCCTTCCAGCGTCTCACAAAGCGTTCCCAACCCGCCGCTGGTAGTAAAAGCCTCGAACTCCTGGCCTTCGATATTGATCTGCTCGATACCCTCCAGCGAAGGCACCATCTTCCTCACCCCGTTGTGGATCATCTCGGCATCATTGATGTATTCGTTGATGACCCCGGCAGGCGACCAGGTAAACGAATAGCCCATCAATCCATTGGGATGACTGGGCAAAGCCCCCACCCGTAGCTCGACATCCCGTAACCGCGTGAACCTGCTGCAGAGCTCGGCCCCGATGATGCCGATAAAGCCCGGCGCAAGGCCGCACTGCGGGGCCATCACTCCCCGCGAACTCTCCGCCATCTCCCGGATGGCCGCGGTGGTGGCTACGTCTTCGGTGAGATCGAAATAATGAATACCCGCCCGATGTGCCGCCCGGGCCACGGGGAGATTGGCATGATAAGGCAAACACGAGACTACGGCATCCTGGGTTGCCAAAAGACGGTCTAAAAAAGCATCGTCCTGAATATCGCCACATACAGTGGCAAAAGCGAGATCGGTATGCGGCGCGTGAAGATCGACGCCGGTAACGGTAAAGGATCCATGGAGAATCGTGCCCACTAGCGAGCCCACCTTCCCCAGACCCATAACGGCTATGCGTTGCATGGTGAAATGGTAAATAAGATGAAAGAATAACTGAAAAGCCCCTGTAAGCTCGAGCGAGCAGGGC
>DASYZH010000118.1:0-8906 GCA_035946435.1 Puia sp.
CCATCCTCAACGAGTTCGGCGTGGTCGCGGGTATCAATATCATGCTGCTGTTCTTTATCTCGTTCATCCTGATCCCCGTAGTCCTCAGCTATCTGCCTGCCCCGCAACCCAAACACATGCGGTACCTGCAGAACAGGTATCTTTCGGCCATCCTGAAGCGGCTCGAGATCTGGACCCTGCATCATCAAAAGGCCATCTATGCCCTCACCGCACTGGTCCTGGCACTATCGGTAGCCGGCATGTTCCGGTTAAGATCCGAAGGGTTTATCGTAGACGATCTTCCGCAAAAAGACCGGCTCTATACCGATCTTAAATTCTTTGAAAAGAATTTCAAAGGCGTCATGCCCCTGGAGATCGTGATCGACACCAAGAGAAAAAAGGGATGGCGGGCGGCACCCACCAAGCTGCTGGACAGCATCGATGCGCTGAGCAAATACATCGCCGCACAGCCCGAAATGGCCAGGCCGCTGAGCTTAGCGGAATTCCTTAAGTTTCTAAGACAGTCGTATTATGGCGGGGACAGCAGCAACTACGATGTCCCCAACCAGGCGGACATCGCCCTGATGTCTTCTTATGTGAATCTCGACGCAAAAGCCCAGCCGGGAGCTAAGAACAATACGCTGTCAAAACTGCTCCACAGTTTCGTGGATAGCAATCAGCAGGAGTTCCGGGTTAGCGTGAACATGGCGGATATCGGCAGCAAACGGCTACCCATAGTGCTCGACGACCTCAAAAGAAAGGCGGGAAAGATCTTTGACTCGGCTCACACCCGGGTAGAATTCACGGGTACCAGCGTGACCTATCTGGAGGGTAGCAGCTTTATCATCAAAGGCCTCAAAGATAGCATCATGTGGGCCTTTGTGTTGATCGCCGGCTGCATGCTCTTCCTGTTCCGGAGCATCCGCATCCTGATCTGCTCGCTGGCGCCCAACATCATTCCGCTGATCATTACAGCGGGTATCATGGGTTGGGCCGGCGTCCGGCTGCGGCCGTCGACGGTGATCGTATTCAGCATCGCGCTGGGCATCGCCATCGATATCACCATCCGCTTCCTGGTGAACTACAGGCAGGTTGCTCCGCAAGCCGGAGAGACCGCCGTAATCGACACCATAAATACCACGGGGATCAGTATCCTCTATACCTCGCTGGTGCTTACGGCAGGTTTCGTGATCTTTTGCTTCAGTGATTTTGGCGGGATACTCGCGCTCGGCTGGCTGACCTCGCTCACGCTGGTGATCGCTACGATAACCAACCTGGTATTCCTCCCAGTGCTATTGCTGGGATTGACGAAGGGGAAGAAACGCGAAAAGACTAGATCTCAACCAGCCCATTCTTGATGGCAAACATCACCAGCCCTACGCGTGTGCGTACCTTTAATTTTTCGAAAAGGGTATTGCGGTAATTATCCACCGTCCGCAGAGCAATGAACATCCTTTCGGCGATGTCCTTATAAGACAATTCGGAACAAACCAGCCGCAGGAATTCTTTTTCCTTATCATTCAGGACGATGGGATCCTCCGGGTTACCGAGGTCTTTGTGCAGACCGCTGATGATCTTGCCCGAGATATATTCAGAGAGATAGAAATCCTTTTTCATTATCGAATCCAGCGCCAGCTTAAGCTCCTCCGGCTCGATATTTTTCAGGATATAGCCTTTGGCGCCCAGGCGCAACATCCGGATGATCGTATTTTCATCGCTGAACATGGAGAGCGCCAGCACCTTGATCTGGGGATAGTTCTTATGCAGCCAGCGCACGGTCTCATAACCGTCCATATCCGGCATGTTGACATCGAGGAGAATGATGTCCGGGATCTCGTGCTGGATGATCTTAAACTTTATATCCTTCCCATTGTCACCTTCGAACAAGACATTATAATTCTCAAAGGATCCGATGAGCTTTGCCAGAGCCTTTCGCAAGAGACTGTGATCATCTACAATGCCTACCTGTATTTTCTTTGTTGCTGCTCCCATATCAAATTATAAATTCTACTTATCCAGGGGCAACTCCACCTTGATGGATGTTCCTTCGCCCGGGGTGCTGTGAACAGTGATTTGAGCGCCGATCAGGGAGGCACGGTTTGTCATACTCTTCAGGCCGATACCGCTCGAGGAGGACGCCTGAGTTCGCTTTTTCTCGATGTCAAACCCGACCCCATTGTCCTCGACTTTCAGAACAAATTTATTATCAATTGAGTAATTAACCGCAATATTTACGTGAGTCGCCTTGGAATGTTTTAAAATATTGTTCATCATCTCCTGGAACATCCGATATAGGAATATAGAGCGCTGATCCTCAAGTTTGTACTCCGCGCCCTCGACGGCAAGGCCCACTTGAAGCAAACCCGTTCGCTGGAGACTGTCCAGATCGAATCGGATGGCCTCTAAAAAGCCTATCTGCGTGATCCGGTCCGTGTGCATGCTTTTCGTGAGATTACCCATATCGAAGATCACTTTGTTCAGCATTTGCCTGCTGGTCTGCACGCTCTCATAGGCCGGATGATCCTTCTCCAGCGGAAGAATAGACAAAGAAAGCTTGACCACGGAAAGGACCTGACCGATATTATCATGCAATTCCTGGGCGATTGTCTTGAAGGTAGTTTCCTGGATCTCCAACTGCGAGCGGAGAAGCTCTTGCTGATATTGATCTTTCATCCGGGCCAGCTGTTGCTCCTGGCGATGCTGGCGGCGCTGGTAGAGAAAGAGCATAGAGACGATGAAGCTCACTAGCAGGAAGGCAAGCGCAACTGCAATTAGTATGATGACATAGATTTCCTGGTTCTCAGCCGGCATAAAAAGGCGATAGTGAACGATAAATATTGCAAGATATTCAATAGCACAAATATCAGGAGCAAATTCTTCAAAATCACTTTTGGTAACGCCCTAACGAGGTTTGTCGTGCCATAAAAAGGAAATGTACAGGCGTAATAGAACAGCAAACCACTGGAGATCCAGAAAGCCGGTTGCCGGCTGAGATTTACGGAATCTGGCTGCTGGAACAATTCCCAGAAATAGTAAACGCAGGAAAGGACGATCAGCAGACAGCCCAGCGCGTACGTCATCGAATGGAAGACCACCGACCCCTGGATCAGCAGGGTATTGACCAGGAAGACCGCCGGATAGATGATCAGGCAATAAAGCAAGATCTTTTTAACTGCTTTACTTCGAACGATCTCCCGGATAAAATAGCAATAGAACGAAACGTCGAAAACCGTGACGAGATTGACAAAAAGCAGATTATTGATCACTTTGGCATCCTGGATAGCTGATATTGTATCCGTGATCAGGTTGACGAGGAGAAAAAGCGAAAAGGCCTTCAAATACCTGGGATTCTCCTTGCCCCTAAAAATGGTCAGGCTCGTCAGGAAAGCGATGGCCGCAAAAATGGGCGAAAAATAATATAAGTGCTCTTCCAGATATGATCCCATACAGCAGCAATATAGCGGATATTCGGCTGTTTTCATAGAAAAGGCCCTCCGGTTAGGGAGGGCCTCTTGTTTATTAAGGATCAATAGTCATCAGTCCTTAAATCACTTCCATGCCGTTGTCACCGCGCAGGATGATGGTGGGCTGACCGAGAGCGGCAGTACGACCCAAACCCAGACCGCAATAAGGCGGGCATGGGATAGGTCCATCCAGAGCCAGGATCTCGGGTTTGCCATTCTTATTAACCATCAATTCCTTGGCATTTTCCAGCGAACCGTCTTTGCTGCGGTTAGCAACCATAACGACAGTTTGCATGCCTACCAGTTCGGGCTTGCGATAACCTTCGGGGAATACGCCAAAATGGATACGAACGCCGTTTCCGCCATTTTCCTTAACCTCGTTCAGAAAATTTTCCAGTTCTTCTACCGTGTACCAGATGCTGAGGGAATCTGCCCGGCCAAGACGCTCCGTGTTGGCTGCCCAACGCTGTTGTTTGTAAGCGGAGGTCAAGGCATTTTTTTCGTTTTTACCTACAAAGCTTCCGGCATTTACGGATTTTTTTGCAATAGTGTTCATAGCTGACTGTTTTTAGAATGTTGAAGAATAATTTGCTGTTGTAAAAGTATTCCCCAACACAATCCAAGCCCGAACGCAAGGAACTATAAATCACCTAATTACAATTTACTATTATCCGTAAAATAAAGGAGATCAGACAATCAGGAGCTAAATATGACAAAAAAAACGTTTTTCACGCAATAAAAAAACAGTAAAACATCGGAAAGGGGCACGTGAGATACGCAGGTAATTTTTGCGTGTTTTACGCAAAAAAAATACGGGTCATTTTTCAACCGGCATTTACCCCGGTTTAAAATATTAGTTGGACATTTAGATGGAGAGGTTGCCCAATGTCCCGTTTTTAATTTTTGATATCCTTTAAAAAATAGCTCACCGGGAGTCTTTTAGAAGTACACCAGGACCTGAAAATGAATTGTTTAGTTAGCAACAGCATACATAACCATTAACACCTTATCCTGTTTTTTCTAATGCGTGTGTGGGTATGTATGCTGATGTTAAACTATCAAGATATAAAACGTATGCGTATCGTATTTAGTGCGCATGAGAAAACCTCGGTGGCTTACCTGCTGTTACCATTCAAAAGCGCTAAAACCGGTCCTGAGGCCGGTTTTTTCATGCACGTTGGCGACCATTGGTGACCATTTTCGTACTTTCGCGCCTCATCACCTTCACGTCGTTATGAACAAGCAGATAAAGTCAGCGCTCATTTCCGTTTTTTACAAGGATGGCCTGGAACCGATCGTAAAAAAACTACATCAGCTAGGGGTAACCATTTTCTCCACGGGGGGCACCCAGCAATTCATCGAATCCCTGGGTCTTCCCTGCATCCCGGTTGAAACGCTCACTACATATCCTTCTATTCTCGGTGGCCGGGTCAAAACCCTGCACCCCTCCGTCTTTGGCGGTATCCTCGGCAGAAGGGATAACCCTACCGACGTGGAAGAGATGTCCAGATATCATATCCCTGAGATAGACCTTGTGATCGTCGATCTCTATCCCTTCGAGGAAACGGTAGCGGGTACGAAAGACGACAAAGCCATCATCGAAAAAATAGACGTGGGTGGCCCTTCCATGATCCGCGCCGCGGCCAAGAATCATAAAGACGTTGCCGTGATCGCCTCCAAAGCGGAATATGCCTGGCTGGAGCAAACGCTGGGTGAACAGAATGGCGAGACATCGCTCGAACAACGCCGCATGCTGGCTGCTAAAGCATTCGAGGTCTGCGCCCACTACGACGTAGTGATAGCACAATATTTCAGCCCGGAAGGAAAAGACTATTTCCTGGAATCCGTCCCCGCGCCGAAATCGCTGCGTTACGGCGAAAACCCACACCAGGGCGCCCGCTTCTATGGCCGGCTGGAAGATATTTTTGAGCAGGTCAATGGCAAGGAGCTTTCTTATAACAACCTGGTAGACGTCGACGCCGCGGTGCAGCTGACACAGGAATTCGCAGGGACCATCGGTGACGATGCCGTATTTGCGATCATCAAGCACACAAACCCCTGCGGCATCGCGGTTCGTCCCACCCTGAAAGCCGCATGGGATGCCGCGCTGGCCGCCGATCCGGAAAGCGCCTTTGGTGGCGTCATCTCCTGCAACAAATCGGTGGACAAGGCCACGGCCGAAGCCATCAATGAAATATTCTTCGAAGTATTGATCGCCCCCGCATTCGATGCGGATGCGCTGACAGTCCTGAAGTCGAAAAAGAACCGCATTTTGCTCGTGCAGAAGACCGCCATCGGGGGGCGTAGCCAAAACCGCTCGCTGCTTAATGGAGTATTGCAGCAGCAAACGGACCAGGGCAATTACAGCGAATGGAAAGAGGTCGGCGGCAGACCTTCGACGGATGCGGAAAAGAAGGACCTGGCTTTTGCAAACATTGTTTGCAAACATTTGAAATCAAATGCCATTGCTCTCATCAAAGATCTTCGGCTCGTCGGCAAAGGCTGCGGCCAGACCAGCCGCATCGATTCCGTGCGCCAGGCCATCGCAAAGGCCGCTCAATTCAATTTCGATCTCAAAGGTGCCGTATTGGCCAGCGATGCCTTCTTCCCATTCAACGATTCCGTACAGATCGCGCATGCAGCGGGCATAACGGCTTTTATCCAGCCCGGCGGTTCTATCCGCGACAAGGACTCGATCGACTACTGCGTGGAGCATAAGCTCGCCATGGTCATCACGGGAATGCGGCATTTCAAGCATTAAGAGGGTTCGGCCGGCTAGGGGGGTCCGGCCCGGGTGACCGGCTAAGAGGCCCAGAAAACCTCTTCCTTCAGGAAAGTCTCATACACCTCGCGCCATCCGGCATACTCCGGATCGGTGCCCAGAAAGTTATTGTGCCAGATGGTGATCATCAGGCCATTGACCTTCCTGATATGCCGGTAATAATGCAGAAGCTCCGACATCGCCTGGGCCGCGGTAGATCGCTGCTCATAGTAAGCGTTGGCATCCATGAAGCAAAATGGGAAAACCCGCAGCTGCGTCGCCTCTTCCTTCGCCAGATCATACCAGTAAAATGACGAAGCTACCGAAGCCCGGAAGCCATTGATCGAGCCATAACCCATCGAGAAATCCCTATCGATCCCGTGACGTAGCAACCGCCGGTAAGTCTCCGGCAATGCAAACCGGATAAAATGCTGCCGGCTTCGGTTGATGTGCTGTCCGCCGATGACCTCCAGCCATTCGATCTCCTCCCGCAGTAGTTTCTCATCGTCACCGCTTTGCCACGAAGGATGGATACCAAGCCGGTACCCGTTCGCATGATATTGTATCAGTTCCCGGAAACCGGCGGAGGCGAGCGGCAGGTTCCTGTCCACGCCTTTGCAACGGGCCGCCACCAGGAAAAAATAATACGGCCGGAGACGGCAATATAAATGCAGCGAATCCAGCCATTCATAAGCGTCAAATGGATCCTGCCGCTTCCGCTGCAACACCGCGATCCGCTCGCCCAGCGCGCCCCAACGGCCACCGGCGAAGGCCTTCAACGCACCGCCGAGATTTCGCCACCATTCCTTGTGCAGAAAGGAAAAAGCCGAATCGATATCGTACGTAGGGATAAATTTGAAGTCAGGATAACGAAAGACAATGCCGGGATAGCAGAGGGTCAGGGCCGCTCGCAAGTCCTGCAGCCAGTAGTTCACTAACGGCAGATGCAGGAACCCTTCCCGAAAAGCCAGCGATTGGGTATGGGGATAGCGGCCGTAACCGTCCTTTTCATGTGGTAGGTATTCCTCGTATCGGCAGATCAGATAAAAGGCGGCGGAAAAGACGTCGAAAGGATAAATACCCTGCGTGGCGAAAAATGCCTTGCTTCCACCGTAGTCGAAACAGGAGATGGGCTGTGGGGTGACCCCCGTTTCGAATAGCAATCCGGCGGGAACGATGGAAAAGAGGTCTCCGATCTGTTCGGCGGAATAGTTGATCTTCGGTCCATCGAAGGCAAGCAGCTCCTCTTTCTCTGATGTCAATGTCAGCCGGATCGGTTCGTCAAACAGCTCCGTGCTGAAGAAACCCACGATATATCGTAATCGGGGTGTGATATGAGGGGAATACAGGATCATGTTCAGGAACCGCGTTCGGCCTTCCAGCGTTGATTGAACGTCTTCGGGGCGAACTCCAGCTCTTCGCGGTGGACCGTCCATGCCTTAAACGCCTTATTCACCATCCAGTTCTTGAGCCGGGCATTGCCCATATTCATCAGGTTGCGATTGAGACTCGCTTTGCGCCAGAGCTTCCATGCCAGCTTCTCCCCCCAGGTGGTGTAACCGTCTTCGACGGCTTCATAGCGATTGTCCAGCAGCAATTCGTGGAGGTTGATCTTCACCGAACAAACCTCGGTACAATTGCCGCAAAGCGAGGAAGCATAGCTCAGATGTTTCCATTCGCCCATGTCTTTGAGATGCGGGGTGATCACCGAGCCAATGGGTCCGCTATAGGTCGTCCCATAGCTGTGACCGCCTACGTTCTTGTAGATGGGACAGGCGTTGAGACAGGCGCCGCAACGGATACAATAAAGGCTTTCGCGGGCCTTGGAATTTGCGAGAATATTAGTACGGCCGTTGTCGAGCAGGATGAGGATCATCTCGTCCGGGCCATCCGGCTCGCCGGGCTGCCGGGGTCCTGTAATGATGGTGTTGTATACGGTCACGCGCTGGCCGGTGCCATAGGTTGCCAGCAGGGGCCAGAACAGTCCGAGGTCCGTCATCGACGGGATCACCTTCTCCAACCCCACGATCACGATATGCGTCTTCGGAAAGGACGCGCTTAACCGGGCATTGCCTTCGTTCTCGGTAACGGCAATGCCGCCGATGTCGGAAATGATGAAATTGGCGCCGGTGATACCGATCTCGGCCTGGACGTATTTTTTACGGAGCTGCTCGCGCGCTACCAGGGTAAGCTGCTCGGGCGTAAGTCCAGGCCTGGTATGTAGCTTCTCGTAGAACAGCTTGGCGACATCTTCCTTGCTTTTATGCATGGCAGGCGTAACGATATGATATGGCGGCTCGCCATCCAGCTGCTGAATATATTCTCCCAGATCGGTCTCCACGCTTTCGATCCCGTTCTCTTCAAGAAATTTGTTGAGCTTGATCTCCTCCGTCACCATGCTCTTGCTTTTGACCACCGTTTTGCATCGCTTTTCCTTGCAGATCGTGAGGATCTCCTGCAACGCCTGCCTGGTATTCTCCGCCCAGATGACCCTGCCGCCCCGTTTGGTGAAGGCGGACTCGAAATCTTCCAGCTGTTGATCCAGGGTCTCGAGTGCCCGCCATTTAATGTTCTTTGCCCGTTCGCGCGCCAGGTTAAGCTCGGCAAACTGCTGTTTACCCTGCGGCACCGCGATGTTATACCTGCCGATATTGAAATTGATCTTCTTACGGTGGTCCATGTCCTCCGCCTTGATGGTGCTA
>DASYZH010000119.1:0-4584 GCA_035946435.1 Puia sp.
TACCGGCTGCGCCAGCGTCGTATCCTGATCGACCAGGTAATTCTGCAATTCTGCATCACTTACCCTGGATAAGTTCTTAGCGATCTCTGCGGGCGTCGCAGACGGCACAACGGCTGCCACCCGTGTTGCGGAAGGCGAGGCCGGATGCCAGCGAAGCCAGCCTACCGTAACGATCAGACCGGCTACAACGGCTGCTGCCGCATATTTCATCCAGCTCATCCGCTTTCCGAGGCTGATGACCCGTGTTTTCGAGCGCGTATTATCAGCTCCCGCGGTCTTGCTGCCGATCTCATCCGCCAGGCCGTCGAAATAACCCGTAGGAACAAGATAGGGATTCTTATCCTTGGCTACTGCCAAAATCGGCGATAATCCCTCAAAATAGCCCTCCGGGACGGTATAAGGGGTGATCTTTCCGGCCTTGATAAGGATCGCAGGAAGCAATTCTTCCTCGCCCATGCCGGCGGAAGGACCGGATCCCGCCTTTATCCGGCTGAGCACCTGCTGGGCAAAACCTTCAAAATATCCCTCTGGAACACTGAATGTCAAAGGTTTGCCTGCTACACGCGGAAGATCCGGCAAAACCCCCGGAAGATCCGACAAAACCCTTTCCAGAACTGTCGTGGGAAAATGTACAAAATATCCCTCCGGCGCCTGATAAGGGGTCTCGCGGCTGATCGTGGCGACAAGCGCACTCAGCGACCTCAATTCTTCCGATATGTCATTCTTCACGTTCATTTGTGGTTCAATGGAATCTGCTACGTGCCATCATTTTTCAGACCCCCACCGTTAACCAAAGTTTAATGATTCTCCCGTTAATTTCCTTTTTTTTAGGGTCCGGTCACTTAGCGATTGAGGATATAATCCTCGATCTTTTTCACTGCATGGTGATAGGACGCTTTGAGCGCGCCCTCAGAGGTATCCAGCACACGGCTCATCTCCTCGTAGGGCATCTCATCATAGTATCGAAGGGTAAACACAACTCGCTGTTTTTCCGGTAGTTGTTGGATAGCGAGCTGAAGTTTCCATTCCAGCTTGTTGGGGTCGAAATGTTTATCGGCCACGATCTTGTTGCTGAGACCGGACTCCATTTCGTCAAAAGAGAGTGCAGACTTTCGCTTTTGCTGCTCCAGATAGCTCAAACTTTCGTTGGTAGCGATCCGATACAGCCAGGTATACAGCTGAGAATCCTCACGGAAGTTTTCCAACCCGTTCCAAACACGTATGAATACGTTTTGTAATACGTCGTTGGCATCTTCGTGTTCCACTACCATCCGCCGGATATGCCAGTACAATTTCTCCTGATATTTCTTGATTATGGCGGTAAAGGCCCGCTCTTTTGTCTCAGGATCCCGGAATTGCAGAAGCAGCTCGGTGTCTTGGATGGTCACTACTATTTATTTTTTCTTGCGATTACCTTTTCTGCGGCCGCAACGATATCGGGGGTATCCAGGTGATATTTTTTTAACAGTTCTTCGGGGGTACCGCTTTCGCCAAACGTATCGTACGTGCCAACGTATTCGATGGGGGTCGGGATGTGACGGGCAGCAACTTGCGCCACTGCATCGCCCATGCCGCCGTAGATATTGTGTTCTTCCGCCGTTACCGCGCAACGCGTCTTTGTAATGGATTTTACGATAGCGTCGACATCCAGCGGTTTAATGGTATGAAGATTGATGAGCTCTACGGAGATCCCCTTTTCCTCCAGGATCCTGCCGGCTTCTACGGCCTTCCATACCAGGTGGCCACAGGCAAAGATAGAGACATCCTTTCCTTCCTGCAGGACCTGGGCCTTACCGATCTCGAAGGGCAGGGTCGACGTGAAAATGGGCCAAACGGGCCGGCCAAACCGAAGATACACGGGGCCCACATAGTCGGCGACCGCCATCGTAGCGGCCTTGGTTTGGGCATAGTCGCAGGGTACGATAACCGTCATTCCCGGCAACATCTTCATGAGCCCGATGTCTTCCAGGATCTGGTGCGTGGCACCGTCTTCGCCGAGGGTTACCCCGGCATGGGAAGCGCATATTTTAACGTTCTTGCCGGAGTATGCTACCGACTGGCGGATCTGGTCATAAACCCGGCCGGTGGAGAAATTGGCAAAAGTGGTGGTGAAAGGGATATGCCCACCGATGGTGAGACCTGACGCAATACCGATCATATTGGCCTCGGCAATGCCGCATTGTACAAAACGTTCGGGGAACTCCTTGATAAATGTCTGCAATTTCATGGACCCTGCCAGATCCGCCGTGAGGGCCACGATCTTGGGGTTCTTACGTGCTGCCTCTGCTATTCCATCTCCAAATCCGCTGCGTGTATCTTTTTGTCCTGTTACTTGAATGTCTTTTAACATTACATCTTGATTTTAGTCCTTACAAAGTAAAGAAATATCAGTTGAACTTACTGAACTTTCCGTTGTAGAATTTCTCGTCGGTCTTAAGCTTCTGCTCCCATTTCCAGGCCGTGGAAAGCATGTCTTCGAGGTTATATTCCAATTTCCAGCCTAATTGCCTGCGGGCAAGGTCATTGTTAGCATAGATCGCGATCACGTCGCCATGGCGGCGGGGCCCGATCTGGTAGTTCAATTTCACTCCGGATACTTTTTCAAATGCCTTGATCGCCTCCAGCACGGTGACCCCATTGCCGGTTCCCAGATTGTAGACTTCGGCATTCTTCGTGCTCTTGCCGGCGAGCATATACTGAATGGCCAGGGTATGTGCATGCGCAATATCGCTTACGTGGATGAAATCGCGGATACAGGAGCCATCGCGGGTGGGATAGTCATCGCCATAGACTGTCACGATAGGCAATTTGCCGATGGCGGTTTGCGTGATCACCGGGACCAGATTGGCCGGCTTACCGATGGGCATCTCGCCGATGAGGATGCTGGGATGTGCACCCACCGGATTGAAATACCGCAGCAGCACGGTTTTTGTCTTCGACGTAGCCTTGGAGAATTCATTGATGATCTGTTCGCCCATTTGCTTGGTATAGCCGTAGGGAGATTCGGCCGGTTTCGGCGGCGTAAGCTCGGTTACCGGTATCTCATCCGGGTTACCATATACGGTACACGAAGAAGAAAAGACGAAGTACGGGATATCGAATTCCTGCACGCATTTCAGCAGGTTGATCAGCGAGAGCAGGTTGTTCTCGAAGTACATCAACGGATGCTCCACCGACTCACCTACGGCCTTGTAGGCGGCAAAATGAATGATCCCTGCGATGTTCGTGTTCTCTTGAAATATTGCGAAGGTGTCATCATAATTGCAAAGATCGACTTTGTAGTTCTTGATCTTTTTCCCGGTGATCTTCTCCACCCCTTCGAGCACCCGGGGGGACGACCGCACGTTGTTGTCGACGCAAATGACTTCGAATCCATTGGCAACAAGGTCTACGATCGTATGGGAACCTATATAGCCACACCCGCCTGTCACGAGGATCTTCTCCATAGTTGATTTTACCTGAGTTTTATGAATGATGAATGATGTTGATAAGATACTGACCATACCCGCTCTTTAAAAGGGGTTGGGCGATCTTTTCCACTTGTTCTGCCGAAATGAAACCTTTGCGATAGGCGATCTCTTCGATACAGGCGATCCTTATCCCCTGCCGCTGTTCGATCACCTGGACGAACTGCGAAGCCTGCATCAGGGAATCGAAAGTGCCCGTATCCAGCCACGCCGTGCCGCGGTCCAATATCGAGACGGTGAGCTTTCCCTGTCGCAGGTATTCCCGGTTTACGTCGGTGATCTCATATTCGCCCCGCGCCGACGGTTTGAGGTCCCGCGCGATCCGGACTACCTGGTTGTCGTAAAAATAGAGTCCGGGCACCGCGTAGTTGCTCTTAGGTTTCGCAGGTTTTTCTTCGATCGAAATGGCCTTGTTGTTCTTGTCGAATTCCACGACGCCATAGCGTTCGGGATCGCTGACCTGGTAGGCATAGACGATGCCGCCACTGGGTTGATTATTCTTCTCCAGCTGCTTGCCCAGCCCGGCGCCATAAAAGATATTGTCACCCAGCACCAGGGCTACAGGGTCTTTACCTACGAAGGATTCGCCGATGACAAAGGCCTGTGCCAGTCCATTCGGCAGCGGCTGTTCGGCATACGAAAAACTAAGGCCGAGCTGGGAGCCGTCGCCGAATAATTTTTTGAATAAAGGCAGATCGTGTGGCGTAGAGATGATCAGGATCTCCCTGATCCCGGCAAGCATCAAAGTCGATAGTGGGTAGTAGATCATGGGTTTGTCATATACCGGCATTATCTGCTTGCTGATGGCATAAGTTATTGGATGTAGACGTGTCCCGGAACCTCCCGCGAGAATAATTCCCTTCATAGTAAAGTAGCAGTTTTAAAAATCTTCGAAAGATAGTAAAGTTAGAGCAACTGACAATGGCCGGCGTGCTCTTACTTGAACAGCGTAACGATAAAATAAACGACGGCAGCCACCAGCGCACTCACCGGTATCGTGAGTATCCAGGCCCAGAGGAGATTGATGGTCACTCCCCACCTGACTGCGGAAAGCCGCCGCGTTGCGCCGACGCCCATGATGGAGCCGGTGATCGTATGCGTGGTGCTTACAGGGATG
>DASYZH010000120.1:0-27330 GCA_035946435.1 Puia sp.
ATGGTTCCCGCATCTATACGAGCAGGTCGCCGGCTCCTTCGCCCACAATCCCGCACCCATGCCGCTCCGCACCCCTTCCACCGGCGTCCCCTATTACGAAGGCTTTAACCCGAGCGGCTCCAAACATTGGCTCGGCATCTACCGGCGGGAAGAGCTCTTCGCCCCCGAATTTTTAAAGGAAGTCTGTTTGCTGGCACTACATACCAAGATCGGTCAGTTGTATACAACTCCCTGGAAGTCCCTGCTCATCAAAGGCATCGAAGATGGCGACGTAAATCGCTGGGAATATATTCTGGGAAAGTACCGCATAAATGTCCGCCATGCCAGCAACGAGCTTAACTGGCAAACGGAAGACCTCAACGCCGAAGGCCTTCGGCTCAAACGCTACCTGATCCGCCAGCTCGACCAGGACGACGTCCGGACCCAGGGCCTCATCTTCGCCATAAAAATGCAGCAGGGCTCCGGCCTGCCCGGCTCTATCGTCATCCGAAAGTCGGAAAACCCCAAGGCCAAAAAGCTCGATCGCTACAGCATCTGGCATACCCCCGACTTCGACCCCTATACTATGGAAACAGTCCTCTATCGCGAGGACCTCGAGAAGGAAACCCTATATCCTTACCTCGTCTCGCTCTGCAAAGAGTTCTACCGCCGTCAGAGTGAACATCTCTCCTCCGTTCCCGATATCGCCCAGCTACCATCGCAGCACGAGCCCGAAAAGAATATGTACCACTGCGTTCACTGCCTCACGGCCTATAGCCAGGAATACGGCGATCCCAGCCACGACATCCAGCCCGGCACCCCCTTCGACGCCCTCCCGGATCACTGGTCCTGCCCCGTCTGCGACGCACCAAAAAGCGATTATCAACGATCGGAATTGGCCTTGGCCCCATTGGCCTGACCCGCCAACCCCGACAGCCGCTCCGGCGGCACATCGGCACTTTTTAAATATTTTTCAGATCAAAACCATACTCAAAGCTGATCCGGCCACGCTCGTCTGCATTATCCATCCAGGCGGGTTCCTTATGGCTGATATCAATTATCTGCCGGGTAGTCTTTCCTTTAAACCGCTCCGATATTTTGTGAAGAACATGCAGCTCGGTTTTTGAAAAAGGGAGGTCCTTCTCAGCAACACTGTCTTCAGTGAAAAACCGATCGCCGACAAAATCCTTAAAAGCCTTTTCCTCTACCTTCACAAAATCATGCTCAACCGCATAATTATAAATACTGCCATAATTCTCCGGTACGGGCCCCTTAGGTAGCGCCTTATAGGAAATCCCACTGATGCTATGACCGAACTCTTTGAAATGGCAGAAATCGGCATAGAACATCAGCTTATTTAGGGCGGTAGTAAAAGGCTTGTTCCATGTGGCAAAGTGCCGGATCATCGCACCGATCCGTTTTAAGTCGGGTACCCGATACCCTGTATATATATTGGGTAAACTATGGCCAAAGAGCAACTTCTGGGTCAATTCATCAATTTTTCCCCCACCATGGGTTACAGAGCTCACTTTCTTCTTCACCCTTTCGTATTCCGTTGCATCCAGTGCATTTTTGCTCATTTCCAATAGCTTACTGAACTCTTCAGGCACTTGTGCCAATCGTATCAGCCGACCCATTGCGACACTCGGCATTTCACCTCCCTCATAATTTCGGTACACATTTACTCCCAGGCCTAACACCTCGCTCATCTTGGTAGCGCTGAGCCCGTACTTTTCCCGGATATCCCGTATTTCATCCGTAAAGGGAATTCCATACCTTTCCCGGTACTTGTTATGTACCTGGTTGATGTTAAGGGTATCGATTTCCGTTGTAGTGAACTGTTCACCGGAATCCACGCAGTGATAATAATGGTACAATATCTTAAACGAATCCTTTCGGTACTCCAGCACCCTGGACTCCTTTTGCAGTTCGGCGTTGCCACCGGTAAAGGGACTTTTCATAACCTATTTTTTTGAAGATTTCATAGGATGCTCTGCAATATGAAATGAAATACAAATGACCTGTGCTCCCGCAAATCCAAGCGTGATCTTTATATATACCTCTTGTCCTTTTATTGCCTTTCCGAAAATCCACATGTCTGCTCCGCCGTATAAGTTTTCCCTTTTGGGACCCTCGTGATAATCCGCTATCTGTAATTCGCGTAACACCTGCACCCTATAAATAGGGGCAATATCTAAGTCCAATATAGCCTGAGCATTTTTGCCTCTGTCATCCCGGAATATAACTCCCCAAATCTCGAGCTTTGCTTTAAAATCCTGTAAAAAAGACTTGATCTCGTCTCCCGTTGCCATATTCTCTGAGTTGATTTCATGAAACAAATATACTCCTTTTTCTTTAAAACAACTAATTAGTTGTAAATTTTGTCAATTAGTGATATTTTTACAACCTAATAATTGGTTCGATTCAATGCGTTCCTGCTGCGCGGGATAACGACCAGCCGATCGCTGATTGCAAGGGAGCCGCTATTGTAGGATGCTACGGTTTCCCGTAAAGAATAGCTGTTTCTGAATCTTACATTTGATCGATAAAGAAGTTAACCCCTAAACCCATTTTCAATGAAGCTTCTTTTGGCGTTGTTGTTGGTTTTCAGCACCGTCCGGTGCACTCCGACAACCGTATATGTTTGCGATAGCCCTGATGCTACCCGTTATCATCTTAACGAACATTGCCGTGGTCTTAGCAATTGCAGTCACAGGATCATTAAAATGACGCTGGAAGAGGCGATAAAAAGTCATAAGACATTGTGTCATTGGGAAAGGTGACTGCTATGCCTGGCTGTGTCCTTGTCCTTCGAATAAAATAACCTAAACCTGAAACTGATGAAAACATGTTTTTTGATCTTTCTCTTGTTTTTAATGGCTTGCGGCGACCCCTCGGTGCCTAAACCGATAACCGTCGATCCGTCGCCGGCGGCGACAAATGCAAACGAGGGCTCGTCCGATCGGTCGACTGACTGGAATTACGACAGCAGCGTCGATGGGATGACTTCTAAAAAGAACTATTTTGCAACTATTGACGCGAAGGCGCTTCTTCATTTTGGCTTTCCCTACGAGGCACGTCTGCGGTTATTCTCCGCTGTAACATTTATTGCCAAGGTGAAAAAGCTAAGGTTGCGAAGATGCAGGCGACCTTTTATAATGTTTTTGTGAAATCTATGCCACCATATATGAATATAACAATGTTAGGGATAATAGCGCTGATGATAACCGGCCTCGTAGTAGGTTGGTTGTTTGGCTGGCTGTGGACCAAGGCCCGGCATGGCGAGGAAACGCGTAAAGCGCAGGAAAAGGCAACCGCGGAGTTGTCGGCTGTTCAAGCGGAATTGGTCCGGGTTCGGGCAATAGGATCGGAGCAAACAGCAAATCTCCGCTCGGAAATTCAGCGGTTAATAACCGAAAAGACCAATACCGGTAATGAGTTAGTGACAAAAACACTGGAAATTGCCGAGTTGCAAAAGAAGCTGGCAGCGGCAACAGCTAACGAGCATGCGGCTTTGGAGTCCGTTACAGGCAAAAACGAGGAGCTGAAGGCGATCCGTCAGGAGACGTCGGATTTACGGCAAAATTTGATGCGAACAGGTCAGGAACTCGCACAAGCGCAGGCGGACAACAGGGCACTGGACGGCCGGATGAAGCTGCAATTGCAGGAGATCGAGCGGCTACAGCAAAAATTCAATACAGAATTTGAGAACATTGCCAATAACATATTGGAGACCAAATCAACGCGCTTCACGGAGCTGAACAAGTCGAACCTCGAGGCGATCCTTGACCCGTTGGGGAAAACAATTTCCGAATTTAAGGAACAGGTGGAGAAGGTTTATCATACGGAATCCAAGGAGCGGTTTTCTCTTGGTGAGAAAGTCAAAGAGTTGGCGGAACTAAATCAACAGTTGAGCCAGGAGGCGCGGAATCTTACCAGGGCGTTGAAGGGCGAGGCCAAAACGCAAGGCCGTTGGGGCGAGGTTGTCCTGGAATCGATCCTCGAAAAGTCCGGTTTGAGAAAAGGGGAGGAGTACTTCATGGAGCACCAGCTCTATGCGGCGGATGGGCAGCCGCTGGGTAATGAACTAAGGGGAAGTAAGATGAGGCCCGACGCCGTCGTCAAATACCCGGACGACCGTCATGTGATCATTGATTCGAAAGTTTCGTTAAATGCCTTCGTTCGGGCCACGGAGACCGAAGATCGGGAGGAACAGCAGGCGCAGCTGCTTGCGCATGTGCAGGCAGTGAGGAATCATGTGCTCGATCTTCAAAGCAAGGCTTATGACGACTATGATAAAACACTAGACTTTGTGATGATGTTTATCCCGAACGAGGCGGCTTATGTGGCGGCGATCCAAATGGATCCGGATCTATGGTATTTCGCATTCGACCGTCGGATATTGCTCATCAATCCCACCAACCTGATCGTGTCGCTGAAGCTGATTGTGGACCTGTGGAAGCGCGAATATCAAAACCGAAATGCACAGGCCATCGCGGAAAGGGGAGGTAAGCTGTACGATAAGTTTGTCGGATTTGTGACCAATTTACAGGGTGTTGGACGGGCGCTCGAGACGGCACGCGGAACCTATGACGAGGCGTTCAAGCAACTCAGCACCGGTAGAGACAATCTCGTGGTGCAGGCAACAAAGTTGAAAAACCTTGGTGTAAAAACTGGCGCGGCCTTGCAGCCCGAGTTGATCGCCGGCGCAATAGCCGAGGATCCTGAACAATAAAAGCGATTATCAACGATCTGAATTTCAGTATGCTAACGTCGCTCCGAAAATCGGCTACCCCCCCATTTTTCCAAAAGCCGGGTAAACCTTTTTTAACTAACTTTACACCAAAACACCTTACCATGACCGGCACTATAAATACAATTATCCTCGACAACTATATGGCGTTCCTGGAAAAACTTGGACCGGGCACCAAATTAGATTTGATTTCGAAGCTGAGTCACAGTTTGAAATCAGAGATCATTCCAAAAGAAAATCGTTTTGACAAAGCATTTGGCGCCTGGGAGGGAAACGAGTCCGCAGAAGACATAACAAAAAAGATCCGCGACAGCAGGAATGTTAATCGCCAAATCGAAGGCTTGTGAGGCAGTACTTACTGGATACAAATATTTGTATCTTTTTCATGAAAGGCCTCTATGACCTGAAGACTAAAATTGAGAAAGCCGGTACAGACAATCTTTTTATCTCAGAAGTTACCGTAGCGGAATTGAACTTCGGGGTGCAAAATAGCCAGGCAAAAGAGAAAAATGCCTCGACACTCGCAAATTTCCTGACTGGCGTAATTCTAATCCCAATTTTTCCATCCCTCTGGGTATATGCTAAAGAGAAGGTGAGACTCAGACAAGCTGGGAAGACTGTCGATGACTTTGATCTTTTGATTGGTGCAACAGCCATAGCAATGAACCTTACACTCGTAACCAACAATGTTGAACATCTCGGCAGGATGGAAAACCTCAGCCTGGAGGATTGGACACGCTAACCTTGGCCCCATTCGTCTGCCCCGCCAATTCCCTTAGTCTGATAGGATCCACCAGTTCAATATCCTTCCCCGAAGCTCTGATGATCCCCGCAGCCGTCAGCTCCGCAAACAGCTTAAACACAGTCTCATAGGTCGTCCCCGCATAGGCAGCCAGATCCTGCCGGGTCAGCTTCAAAGCCAGCGTCCCATCCGGCGCCATCCCCGATCCCTCCAGGATATCGAGCAAAGCCCAGGCGACCCGCCCCTTGACCTCCCGGTGCGTAAGATCACGCAGCCGCCGCTCCGCCTTCTGCAGTTCCGCAGCATAAAGATGCATCATGGTATAGGTCAGCGAAGGATTTGCCTTCAGGCTCAATTCCAAAAAGTCATTGTCGATAAAACAAGTCGTCGTATCCTCTAACGCCGTGGCGCTCACAGGGTAAACGGACTCTCCACCCAGTCCCCGGTACCCGGCGATCTCCCCCTCCCTGGCAAACCGGATGATCATCTCCCGGCCATCGACCCACGGCGCATGGATCTTTACCACCCCCGAATAAAGCAGGTAGACGCCTTTCACGGCCTCCCCCTCGGTAAATAAAGCCTTGCCCTTCTTGAAAAAAAGCGTCTTCTTCCGCTCGGCGGTTACCGATTGCCATTCCGGCATGCAGTTCTGGCAAAAAAAACATCGGGTCAGATCACATTGCATATATTGTTTAGATCATGTTTTTTTACACAAATTGAACAAAAATAACACAAAAAGTATTGTATATGCAATATCTTTGCATCCAATAATGAAAAACGGAAATTCAATACCCCTCTCCACTTCCTTAGGCAATCCCGATCAGATCAGCTCGAAAAGACATGCTAACCCCGTGGGCAAACGGGTTTTCTATCTCAGCATCCAGGTCGTCTGCAACGCGATCATCATTGGTATCGTCGCAAAGGGTCTCGTCTACCTTATCGACTTGATTACCAACATTTCATTTTATGGCAAATTCTCCTTCGCAGCGAATTCCCCTGCCGATAACCAGCTGGGCCTGATCGTCATCGCCGTCCCCATTGTCGGCGCGATCATCGTAGGCCTCATGGCCCGCTTCGGGTCCAGGGCCATCGGCGGCCATGGGATCCCCGAGGCCATGGAAAAGATCATCCTGGACGAAAGCCGCATCCCGCCGGCCATCACCTTTTTGAAACCCCTCTCGGCGGCCATTTCCATCGGTACAGGTGGTCCTTTCGGCGCCGAAGGGCCCATCATCGCCACCGGCGGTGCCTTTGGCTCCTGGACAGGCCAGTGGATCCATATCTCCTCCGCCGAACGCAAGATCGTCCTGGCCGCCGGCGCCTGCGCCGGTATGGCCGCCATCTTCGGAAGCCCCCTCGCTGCCGTTTTGCTGGCAGTAGAGCTGTTGCTGTTCGAATTTTCCCCCCGTTCCATCATCCCCGTCGCCCTCTCCTGTATCACCGGCGCGGCGATGCATATCCTGCTCTTCGGCCACCAGCCCGTCTTCGCGATGCCGGATATCCCGAACCCCACGGACACCGCCATAGTCGTCTATATCCTGCTCGGCGCGCTCGTTGGCGTCATAGCCGCCTTCGTATCGAAATCGGTGTATTGGATCGAGGACGGTTTCGAGAAACTCCCGGTCCATTGGATGTGGTGGCCCGCCATCGGCGCTATCGCGATCGGCGTAGTAGGTTATTTTGCGCCCCATACCATGGGCGTTGGTTACGATAACATTCAACACATTCTCACCGGCACCACCCCCATAAAAGTGATCGCCTCGCTTTGCTTCCTCAAATTTATCAGCTGGTCCATCAGCCTCGGCAGCGGAACTTCCGGCGGTACCCTCGCCCCCTTGTTCACCATCGGCGGCGCCCTGGGCATACTGCTGGGGATGCTGGTAATGCATTATATCCCGGGTGCGGAGATCAACCTGCCCACGGCTGCCCTCATCGGCATGGCCGCCATGTTCGCCGGAGCCTCCCGCGCCCTCCTCACCTCGATCATCTTCGCCCTCGAGACCACGGGCCAGATGCATGGGCTTCTTCCCCTGCTCGGCGCTTGCGTTGCCGCCTATTTCGTATCCTTCTTCCTCATGAAGGGAAGCATCATGACGGAAAAGATCCTGCGCCGCGGTGTAAAAGCCCCCGACGCCTTTGAACCCGATATCCTGCGGATCGTATCGGTCAAACAGCTCATGGTTCCCGTTAAGGCGGAACAGCCGGTCCCTGAGCACTGGGTATATGCCACAGAAGACGCCGGCTTCGCCGCCGAGCTCATGGGCAAATACGACACCGGAGCCCTGGGCGTAAAAGATAACCAGGACGGCGAGAAGCTCATTGGCATCATCACAGCCGCAGGTCTGCTGGCTTATTACAGCACCCAGCGCCAAAATGAGATAAAATATCAATCCCCCGCCGCCACAAGACGTCTGCTGGCGCACGGAAGAAAATTATTGAGAACGCATCACAGATCGTAAATTGCACCGTAAATCCAACAAAAAATGCACAAAGATCAACTTTCCGTATTTTACAGCGCCATGATGACGGGCCTGTTCGTCGGCATCATCGATACCCTTATTTGCCTGGCCTACAATGTTTTTTACCGTTCTTATAGCGGTTTCTTCCCCTCCGAGCTCATCAACGTGTCGTCTATCATCTTCGTGGTGAACCTCCTGTTGCTCCTCCTCGGCCTCGTCTTTTTTGTCTTCGTTAAATCCTTTAAGGGTGGAGATGGCGCGTTCGGCGTGTTGATGCTGGTTATAACCATCTTCCTCGCATATAAAGTATTCGCAGGTCATCCCTACGCCGACGCCCGCATGGACAGCGGCTATCACGGCTTATATGGCGGCATCCTCATCATCCTGGGTGTCAGCGCAGCCTGCATACCCGTACTGTACCGTAATAAGAAATTCCTCGACGCGGTAATCTAAACATCAGGGCCGATACGTATTTTTTATTTGAAAAAAATACGCTACATTCGGTTTGTGTCTAAATTAAGCCAAAGTGGCTCTACCCGCGGCGGTTATCTTATATGGCGGCCAAGCTAGAGCCGATTATGTTAAAATGATTTATTCATGCAGACCGCTCCCCTTTCCAGGAGGAGCGGTCCATATTTTACAGCCAACCCAGCCGCAAGCCAACCCAGCCGCAAGCCAACCCAACCGCAAGCCAACCCAGCCGCAAAAAAGCCACCCCCACGACTGGGAGCGGCTATATCGCTGTTCCAAAATTAACTTTGCTACTAGGCCTTACCTTAGTTCATTGCTGAGCTCAAACACATCTTTATGAATGGCGGCCAGGTCCTTCAGCTCGAACACATTCTTCGTATTACTCTTCTCCAGGATCCGCCGCTTGAACGTCGAGATCGTATTCTGTTTCATGTTGAGGATATTGCCGATCTCCGCGCTACCCATTCCCTTCAAAAGATAATGCAACACCTCCGTCTCCCGCGGCGTCAGCCTGTCGAAGGCCGTCTTCTCCGTGGGTTTGCTGGCCTCCGTCACCCGGCTCGGACTGTCATATAAAAAGTCCTGCAGCTGCCTGAAGGTCTCACGTTCAGGCGCAGCCTTCGAAATAAACTGCGTGATCCCATATCGTGCAAGCCCCGCCCGGTACATCCCGAATGGTTGCATGCTGAAAACAAGGATATGCAGCCCGGGATAAAGCCCCCGGATATTCGGCAGGATCTCTATGGTCACACCATCCGGCAACACCAGGTCCATGATCACATGCGTATACGGCTTCCTTTTAAGGGCCCGCATCAGCTCATTACAGCTCGACACTTCGTCGATCGAGGTGAGCCCCCACTGCGTCTGGCAAACGGCTGCCAGCCCTTTACGCACCATTAGATGATCGTCACAGATCAATAGTTCCTTCATAACCTAATTTAAAAAATTTGGCACCGGCGATCAATCGAATTAATTCGAGATCCCGTATGTCTGCATAAAAAACAAAAAAGTTACCTTCATAGGCCTAATCGATCCAATGAAATTTTTTTTCCAAAACTCCCGCAGAGCCCGCAGCGCTGATTCCCGCGGGACCGGCAGCGCCTCCGGTAAGGCCGATTTTATCCGCCAGATCACCCACGATATCAAAGGCGATTTCTTCGGCGTCTCCAGCGTCTGCCTGATCCTCCGGCTCGCAATCGAAAGAAAGGAAGATCCCATCATCATCCTCGATCGCCTCACCGAGGCCTGTGACGAATATAAATACAAGCTGAATAATTTTCTCGAATACACCAAATTTGATGCGGGTATTCACGAAACCATCCGTGAACCCGTGAATCCCCGCAGTCTCCTTGCAGCGGCCATCGACGAAACCCGGACCCGTGCACTCCCTAAAGCCCTTCACATCGATCTCGAAGTCGCCGAAAACCTTCCGGCAACGATCACCAGCGACGAACACCGGTTGAAACACATCGCCGAAAACCTCCTCGTCAATGCGATCAATTTCTCGGCACCCGGCAGTCATATCCTGGTGAAAGCAAAACGAAACGGAAACTGCTGGCAACTCTCGATAAGTGATGGCGGGATGGGGATGTCGCAGGAACAACAGGATAGCCTGTTTAAGCTGACACCCGCGCAGCGGCGTAGTCTCAAAAATCCCACGGGCCTTGGCCTCCTGGTCACGCGCTATCTCGTCGAAGACGTCCTGCGGGGAAAGCTGGGCTTCGTCAGCGAGCCCGGAATGGGCACCCGCGCAGAGGTAGAACTGCCGCTCGCCGCAGCCCCGTGAACCCAAAGAGGGAAAAAAATGAGGCTACCCTTAAAATCTTTTCATTAATAGTAATCACCGATTAAGAATAATTGATGATAGTTTTTTATTGTATGTAGCTGGTAGCCTCATCTGTCTCGATTATCGGTACCATCGGGAAGCGTGGCTTACCTCCTCATGTTTTGTCTCTTATTAAAGACATGGCTGTAAGGCCACCTCCGGGGCGGTAACCCCCGGCAACACCTGGGAGGACGCTTCACAGGTTTATAGGACCTGTCCTTTACTGGTTATTAAATACGTTCAGATATTTTCGGAAATCAGTCCCTACAGGATACGCATACCGCTCCAGGACATCGCCCGGACCACGGTATATGATCAGCAAAGGCTTTGCCAGCTGTTGTTTAAAGGCATAGTAATATACCGCAAATGCGAGCACATTGCAAAAATCCTCCCGCCCCAGCTCCGAAGTCCATTGATCCATATCCTTTAAATTCACGATCACCGTACCACGGTCACTATGCGAAGTCGAAAGATAGTTGCTCCAGGCAAAATACGGAATGGCTCGCGTCAACCGCTCCAGTCGCAGAAACGGGCTTTCCTCCAGATCCCGGAAATTGGGATCGAGCCGCATGTCGTAGGTGTCGGCTCCATGACCGCCGGAGATCGGAAAAGCGACCTCGTAGGCACGCAAACCCAGCAGTTCCTTGGCATTGAAAAAGCTGACGAACAAACGGTGCTCCATGTCGAGATGATAGTCGATCTCCTGCGAGTCCCTCACGATATTGCGCGGATACAGGAACTCGAAACTAAGATACCCCTGCTGCCCCGCGGCCTTTGGAATGTCCCACCTCACATTCTTGTCGATCTTACCCTGGACAATGGTGGCGAAGATCTGTCCTTTGAGCATTACAGGCAATGCCTGACTCACGGCGAGATTACTGACGAAAAGAAGAAAAACAAAAAGAAACCTGATCATGGGAAAAGGAGTTGCTAGGTACTAATCGGTTACCCTTAACAAAGTATCGCGGGTACCGTTTAAGATCGTAAGATAGGTTCCACGCTACCGCTCATCGATCGAATTAATTCGAGAAATTTTTGTAAGTTATATAGGAGACCGCTTAACTGCAGTAAGATGACAGTTTCGTCCTTTTAGACAACCGTTTTGTCCTGCTGAGAGTCCTTTTTGCATATTTGACTTTGGCCCCGGATCCAATTAAATTACCTTTCAAGAGATTAATCTTCAGTCTTCTGGACAATCAGCTGGCTCGTTTTATATACCTGGGAGTATGAAAAGAATAAGACTTTTTTCCATCGGGACACAGGGACTCGCGGATCAGGGCGATGTCGGCCGGGTTATCCTTGTGAACTGGCTGTGTATGATAACCGCTGCGGCAATCCTGACCATCGGCGGCCTTATCTGTTATTATTTCAACTGGAAGCCGAATCTGGTGATAGCCTTTTCCCTTGAGTTTCTCCTCAATGCTTCCGTTCTCCTTTTTAATTATTACAAAAGACATCGGGTGGCCGCGATGGTCCTTTACTACCTGCAATGCGTGTCGATCGTCTATTATAGCATACTGTTGGGCCGGCTGCTGAGGCTGGACATCGTCCTGATCCTATTGTTTGCCGTCCTATACCTGATCTTTAAAGAAAAAAAGCTCAGGCAATGGGGCGCTTTCGTCGCCTTTGTCGATTTTGTCATCATCGAGCTCCTGTATTATAAAAATCCTTTCCAGGTTCCCATTCACCTGACGTATACGTTTACCTACATCATCCAACTCCTGGTGATCTTCGTCATCACGGGGATCATCATCCTGGTGAGCATGCCCTATGTGCGGAGCAATGACACTAACGAAGAACTCAAACGGGCCAACCACCTCATCAAGATATTCGTGGCACAGATCACCCATGAGCTACGGACACAGCTTGACAGCATTCACCATGTCTCCCAATTACTGCGCAAAGAGGCCAAAAAGGATCCGTCGATGGCAAAGATCGAGACCCTCGTCGAGATCGGCTGGACCGTAAGTTCCACCGCCAGAAATATTGTCAACAACGTACTCGATCTGGCCGGGATCGAGGCAGGAAAGACACCCGTGACCGTTAAAGAGGCTTTCAGGGTTAAACCTTTTTTCGAGAAGATACTGGAAGTCCACCGTGTCATCGCGGAAAGGGCTAAAATGAACCTCGTGCTGAGGTTCGACCCTCAAATGCCGGCCATTTTATTCGGCGATCCGCTGAATATTAACCAGGTGGTCACTAACCTGTTGTCCAATGCGATCAAATACGGCTCCGATAGTTCCCCCATCGAGATCACCGTGACGTCGCAGGATAATTTTTGGGAGATCGGGGTAGCCAACCACGGAGATGGGATACCGCCGTCCCGTATCAAAGAGGTTTTCGATCTCTTCGTGACATCCCGAACGGGGCATGTCCAGGGGTCCGGCCTGGGCCTTTACATCGTCAAGACGAAAGTCGAGCTCATGGGCGGACTGGTTCGCGTACAAAGCCAGCCACAGGGCCTCACGGTGTTCTCGATCGTCTTGCCATTGCTGGAGGGAAAGACAAGGGACCTGCCGAATGGCGCCGGAACGGACCTCGACACCGATGACCTGGACAAGATCAAAGTCTTGGTGGCGGAAGACGATAAACTGACGTCCTTTCTCTTATCCCGATTCCTCGAAGACATCGGATGCCTGTTCACGATAGTAAGGAACGGCCGCGAGCTGCTCGACATTGCCGAAGAAAAATGTCAGGACGAATGTCCTGACATTATCATGCTGGATTGCAATATGCCTGTTCTCAATGGCGTCGAGACCATCCGCCTGCTGAAACAAAACCCGGTCTTGCGGCATGTCCCGATCATCGTCGCAACCGGCGACCTTTACTCCCAAAAGCTGGATGAGATGCTTTCCGCCGGAGCCAATACCTACATAAAAAAGCCCATCGATCACAACGCGCTGAAAAAGGCGATCCTGCTGCACATGAAGAAGCTGCCACAGAATTAGACACCCGCAGCGACGGCGCCTGCCGGTTCCCTGACTACAGCTCCCACGGCCGGCGCAATCCTGGTCTCCCTCCACAGGCTACCCCCCCTCTTGTACCGTTTACTCGATGCCTGCCAGACCCAGGCCGCCTGCACAAATTCCTTCAGACCACTTAAATGGATCTCCAGCACCGATACCAGGCCGGGATGGACAGGCCGCATTTCGGTAAGCTCCACTTCGATGGCCCTGATGGTTCCCGTGATCTCGACGACGATATCCCGAACGAGGTCGGCGCTACGTTCGATAGCCTCCTCCAGCGACATCTCCGGATGGTTGAGCGCGATGACCATGATCAGGTTGGAATCACACCCATTGTCGATCACCTCGCCCTCAAAAGAAAAAAAGTCATTGGCCAGCGCCGGAAACGCTCCCACGACCCAATGCAGCCGCTGCAACCGCTGAAAAACATTGGTTCTGAGAAGCTCCTCCCAATCCAGAAAAACCCCGGTACTGTATTCGACCCACATCACCAGGTGATGGACCGCTGCGTAGTGACAGCGATTGTCGATGTACTCCTGCACATCCGGCACATAACCCAACGCCTGAACATTCCGGTCTCGATGGGTGATGTTCAGGTGATGCGAATACAATTGGAGAAAACGCCTGAACCATTGCCTGGGCGATCGGTCCCTGAATTCCTTCAGCACCGCCGCATTGGCATGCTCCAGCGGATGCGCGTTCGGACCAACCGTCAACGTTTCATCGATCAACGCCATGTTTTCGATCATCTTCCGGGATGCAGCCTGCTCTTCCAGCGACAATGCGTTGAAGACATCCCTGCCCATCACATCATTGAGATAAAAACCTACGCTGAGATTCTTCGTGATGGTCAGGACCCGGTCGAAATCCGCATGAGGGTACAGATACCAGGCGCAATTGATAAAATGCTTCGATAGCTCCAGCCATGTGCCATACTGCTCGCTGAATGCAGTGGCCTTCGCCTTCAGTCTTTCTGATTCCGCATGCGGTTGGAAATGCTTGCAAAATTCACCAAAATGTAACGTGCTGGAAGAAAATAACGCTTCGAGGGATAGCGTTCTGCGCTCAACGAGTGCTGCGTACTCGGGTTTGATCCGGTCCAGGACAGACAATGCAGCTGCCTGAACGATTTGTTCTTGCTTCATAATACATTGGTTTAATAGTTAAAAAAAATGCTTCAAGGCCCGCGCCACCACGCGGAGGCAGCCGGACCGCAGAAAGAATATAAAGCGGAAAAACTGCGCTCGGTTTCCTGGGGATTTTCTTTATCAGGAAATTACAGGCAAAGTATTAGGAGAACGAAGCAATACTGCAGCGGCACAATAAAAAAACGCGCTTCCGGAGTGGTTAACATAGTAAGATAGGGCGTTGTAAATCAAAGGATATTTGTATATTTGATAAGCCATTTATTCCTTCCTATATGTCACCTAAGATTCTGCTGGCCGATGATCACTCCATGATTACTAAAGGCGTCAGGTTGCTGTGCGAGCTGCATATGGGCTTCTCGGAGATACGCGAAGTAACAAGCTGCAAGCACCTCCTGCAGGAACTGGAGCACAGGGACTACACCCACCTCGTGCTCGACATCAATCTCTCCGACGGCAGCAGCATCGATATCCTGCCCATGATAAAAAAGAATTACCCCGACCTCCACATCGCCGTTCTCACCGTGCATGGCGACAACATTTACTACAATGCCTTGAAGCAATACGGCATCCAGCATTTTATCAATAAAAGCGAAGAAGCGGAAGATACCGTCACGATCCTCGGTAAATTCTTCCGCAACGACGTCCCCGCCCGCAACAAACCCGCTGCCACGGACGACCAGAACCCATTTGCAAATATCGCTCCCCGTGAGCTACAGATACTCCACTACTGGTTACAGGGCACTAACACAAAAGAAATAGCCCGGCTCCTCGGCGTCACCATGAGCACCATCTCCACCGTAAAAGCCAAGATTTTCGAGAAGACGAACACCACCAATTTCGTCGAGCTCAACGAGCTGGCCAAACTCTACAAGATCATAAAATAGGGCAGGCCCGGGCCCACACCCCCTATTTTTGGACGACCTGTGCTTTCTGCGCCGCGACGACATTCCCCACCTGCGCGATCAGCTGATCGCTCAAACCCACCTGCTTGGCGCCTTTCACCAGATCGGTGACGAATTCATTAAAATCATCGTCGCCAACCAGCATGCTGATGCGCGGGTTGGTAGATGGATTATGCGCATCGTGCATGTTCTTGCCGGTATACGAAAAATCCTTCGCGCCGGTCCCTACACAAAAGAAATCCGTGAGATTCTTGCTAAGCGCCATCAAACCGCTCGTATTGCCCGAGGTGACTTCCTTGAGCAACACGGAAAAAAAGCCATTGATGGCCGTATCCGCAGCTATCACGAAGATGGTACTATCGACAACACTGCGGATACCGAGTCGCCCTTTTTCGATCATCGTGCCCGGGTTCGCCGGGTCCTGGACCATCGCGGTGCCGCCCAGGGAATCGTATAAGGTCGCTTGCACGGGGGCTGAAGAATGATCCTTACTGCATGCACCAACGGTAAGCAGCAGGCCAAGGCACACAACGCCTATCGCCAGATGGCGGGATTTAAAAAATAGCATAAAATTGATTAAAATAGGTGTTTGAAAAAAAGATACATGCGGTAGCCTGGGGAACCCGAAACGAAAGGACAGCCCATGGTCATTTCCGCTTCGGTGGGAAGATGCCGCGTGGCGTGGTAGGCAAAGGACGCGTTGAAGTCGTTTACCACTGTGCCGGCGCTTGTCTTTTTGGCAAAGAATGAAAAGATAACCAATTTTCCTGCCGGATTACAAAGGACATGGTCCACTCCCTTGCGCCCATAAAGCCACGCGGTGATACCTGTCGAATCCCCCGCCGTCAGCCGGTGGGGGAAGTCCATCCGGGCCAGTATGCGGGTATGATCGTCGGGCGGTCTCACCCGGGTGACCAGGTAAACATGGACGGTTACTGCCGCCACGAGCACCAGTAACAGCGTACCCAAAATGAAAAGCGATCTTTTAAGCATGGCTAAGATTTTATTCGTTTACCCAAAGTGTCCAGTCGGCATCGAACTTATACCATTTGCCATCGGAGCCCTTCCATTTCCATTCGGGCACTTCGCTCCACGTCTTACCATCGGCGCTCCAGACCAGCCTTTTGTCGTGGATCTTTAGCCATTTTCCATCGGCGTCGGCCCAGGCGCCATCTTTTACCGCGGCCCACTTTTTCCCGTCGGTGCTCCACCACAGACCTCCTTTCTTATCCAGCTTATACCAATAGGTGATACCGTCTTTCACGCCGGGCCAGGAGCCGGTGGAAGACCGGGTCCAGTCGCCACCAATGATGTGCCTGGAGATAGAAATGAGGGTCGGCGATTTGACGGCGGCATGCGTCTCCGTAGCAGGAATAGTGAAGAGCATAGCGAGACACACAGTGAAACTGGTCATTGTCTTTTTCATGTTCGTAAATTTTAGGATAACTACGAACGCATTTGACCAAAAAGTTTGACCCGGCTGAATTTATTTGATCCGACTGTTTTGCAGGAGCCCGACTGTTCTCATTTGTCCCAGCTGCTGTCATTTGTCCCGGCTGTTGTCATTATGAAGCCACTTTTCCGAGCACGCACATCTCGCTAAGCGTCGGGGTAACACTGCCGCCTGCCTTTTCCAGCGTGATGGCGAAAGCCTGCGCCTTTGCCACGGTTTTGAGCCGGCAAAGCCCCTCGCAGCCTTCGAGCACACCGGCATCCACGGGTTTCCCATCGACCAGCGCCCATAGCTGGTATTGCCGGCCCGCCGGCGCCTTGGGAAGCCGGTCGGCCCTGAGATAGACGTCCTTGCTCAGCGTATCCCAATATACGGTCGCCAGATCGTTCTCTTTTCCCGCCACACCCGGCAGGGATATTTTTATTACCCTGGCACTCGAAACAATGGAATAGTCCTGTGCCACTTCGGTATATTTCCGGTGATAATACCAGCTCATACCCGCGCCGAGCACGATGAGCACCAGCGATGCTGCCGCCAGATACCGGTAGAAGCGGCTACGCTTGTACGTAACCCCGATGCCGGTCGCATTTTCAATATTCCCACGCAATGTATCCAGCATCTTTGCCCGGATCTCAGCCGAAACAGGCACGGCATGTGCCCCGGCATATTGCTCCAGCCAGCTTTCCGCCGCCTCGAACGCCGCGGCCACTTCGGAATGGGCCAGCTTCAGCCGCTGCAGCTCCGCCATGTCCGCCTCATCGGCCAGGCCCAGGACGCAGCTTTCAATAGCCCCACTTTGTATGTATTCCTGTATAGTCAATTTATAAGGTGATCAATTGTTTCAACTTCAATAGGGCTGCTCTCAGCCTTGTTTTTACCGTTCCCAGCGGCAGATTCAGCATTTTTGCGATCTCTGCCTGAGTAAATCCTTGAAAATAAGACATATCGACCAATACCTGGTGATCTTCCTTCAGCCGCTGCACAGAGCTCCGCAGATCGGGCGCGCCGGCGCCGGATGAACCGCCGTCGGGGAGTGCCGTATGGTCTTCCGATAAAGAGCTGCTGTTCTTTCGTGTCTTCCATTCTTTGCCACGGGTCGCATCGATGGCCGCATTGCGTGCAATTTGGTGCATCCACGTGAACAACCTCCCGCGTTTGGGATCATAGCTGTCCATTTGCCGCCATATCTTGACGAGAACTTCCTGTAAGATGTCGGCCGCAAAATGGCGATCGTCTATAATAGTAAGGATCACGCCGTTGAGCGCGGCGGCATAGTTGTCGTACAGGTATACAAAGGCAGCATGTTCCTGCCTCCGTAACAACCTTATAAGCTCCTCTTCCGTGTATTTTTGCGGGCCTTTCAATTCCAGATGCAACGATTAGATCGGGATAAGGTACGAAGAACTATCCCCGAAAGTTTGCCCCCGAACGAATAATGTCCCCGGGGGGCAAAAATTGACGCTTTTCTTAAATACCCACCGAAATCTGGAGATTTTCCGAATTCTACGTAAACTCTCCATTACCATACGGTTATCGAATCGCTAAGCTTTGTTAACCGCGTAGTCCCCACCTCCTTTTTCCGACATCTTTGCGCATCGAAAAAAATCAAAACGTTATGCAATTGAGAACCCAGGCCTGCTTAACCAGGATTGTTCTTCCTATTCTTCTTTCTTTCATGCTATCACCGGTCTTCGCCCAAACCATCCGGGGCAAGGTCTTCGATAGCCACACCGGCGAACCGCTCATCGGCGCCAACGTCACGCTCGAACATACGAAATACGCGACCACTGTTCAGCTCGACGGCTCTTTCACGTTTAAACATGTCGCCCCGGGAAAATACACCCTGGTCGTCTCTACCATTGGTTATCTGCCCTCGCAGCCACTGGAAATAGAGGCCGGCTCACTCGATCATCCGCTCTCTATTGCCATGCAAACGAGCGCCGTTACCATGCAGGAAGTACAGGTCTCGACCCTCGGCGGCGGCGGTTCCGACAACCACGCCCGGCGACTCGAGCAATATGCCCCCATGGTGGAGAACCTGCTGAGCGCCCGCGCCATCGAACTTTCTCCCGATATCACGGTCGCCAATGCCATCCAGCGCGTCAGCGGCGTGACCATCGCCCGCGATAACACCGGCGACGGTCGCTATGCCATTATCCGTGGCATGGACCAGCGCTACAACAATACCCTTGTCAACGGCATCAAGATCCCCAGCCCCGATGACAAATACCGCTTCGTCCCGATGAACCTCTTCCCCTCCGAAATGCTCGAACGCCTCGAAGTCATCAAGGCCCTCACACCCAGTATGGAAGGCGATGCCATCGGCGGCACCATGAACCTCGTGATGAAGAGCGCTCCCGATCACTTCCTGCTCACGGCCAACGCCTCGGGCGGGTATAGCACCATCTTCTCCGATCGCCCCTTCACTGCCTTCATCCACTCGGGCATCCCGACAAAATCGCCCGCAGAGCTCTACGGTAATGAATATGGCGCCGGTAGCTCCAATTTCTCTACCAACAATCTTACTTTTTACAACCGGCCGCATCCCGTCAATAGTCTCTTCGGCGTCACGGTAGGCGATCGCTTCGCCGGCGGCAAGCTCGGCATCATCCTCTCCGGCAGCTATCAAAGCCTCTTCAAAGGCACTATTTCTGAGCGCCTCGTCCCGGATGCCCAACCCCTGCCCAGCCCGCAGGCCAATACGCTCAACCCGTCCGACTCCTACGTCCGCCAATTCAACACCCAGACCCGGCGTTTCGGCCTGCAGAACAAGATCGATTATATCATCAACAGCAAGAATAAGCTCTCGCTGTTCAATATGTTCGTTCACCAGGATCAATATGAGGCCAGGTTCACGCCCGATAGCAGCACAGCCGGTCTCAACTCTACGGCCACCCAAACTCTCGTAAGTCCCGAATACCGTGCCACCTGGCAGGTCCAGAATATCTATAACGCCACGCTGCAAGGTGACCACCAGCTCAGCAACCGCGTCTCCGTCAATTGGAGCGCCGTCTACTCCATCGCTAAGCAGGAACTGCCCGACCAGGCCACCTATACCTGGAATGAGGTCGTCTATTATAACACCAAAGGGCAGATCGACAGCATCTTCAACAAGGTCCCCATCGGCACTTCCAATGTCGCGACCTATCGCTGGCAGCACAACAAGGACCAGGACCTCGCCGGCTATGGCAACCTGACCTATAAACCTACGATCTTCGGCCACGATGTCGAATTCACCACCGGCGGCCTCTATCGCTATAAGACCCGTGACGACTATAATAACTATTACCAGTTGCAGGCGAAGGTTTCCGGCGCCGGTGATTTTATCAATATCCAATCCGTAGATCAATACTTCCAGGCCTCAGGCGACAACCTGGGCAGCTATACGGCCGCTAACGCGAATACCTATACCGCGCATGAAAAAGTAGGCGCCGGTTATATCCAGGCCAGGTTCAATGCAATCAAATCTCTCCAGGTCCTTGGCGGGGTACGCGTCGAGAACACGCAGGATGATTACAATACCGCGCTGCCCCTGACCTCTGTCCAGGGTACTTACGGTACCATCCATTACACCGACGTACTGCCCAGCGTTCACTTCAAATACAGTGTAACCGGCAACCAGGCGATCCGGTTATCCTATTACAAATCCATCAGCCGCCCCGGATTCGGCGACCTCGTTCCGATCACGGACCCCTCGAACAACGAGTTTACGTTCCTGGGCAATCCTTACCTCAAGCATGTACGTGCCGACAACCTCGACCTTCGCTATGAGCTGTTTCCCAAACTAGCCGACCAGATCCTCATAGGCGCCTTCTACAAAAAGATCGAAGATCCCATCGAATATTTCGTCACTAATATCAATGGCCCAAGCGCGCTGTATATCAAACCGCAGAATAGCGGTCAGGCCACTAACTTCGGTTTTGAAGGCGTCTTCACCAAGTTCTTCGGAAAATTTGGTATCAATGCCAACTACACCTATACCCACTCCCGCGTGACGACTACCAAGCTCTTGTATACGGAAACACCAACGGCCGGCATCCAGACCTTACTCGTCAACCAGTCCCGCCCGCTGCAAGGCCAGGCCGACCACGTGGGTAACCTGTCGCTCATCTATAAAGACCAAAAGCTCGGTCTCGACGTTCAGCTGGCATTCGCCTACACCGGATCACGTATCGCCCAGGTATCGCCCTATGACAACCTCGACATCTGGGCCAAGCCATTCACGCAGCTTGACCTGTCACTGGAAAAAACGATCACTCACCATTTTGTCTTCTTCGCCAAGATCAACAACCTCACCGATGCGCCGAACAAGGAATACATCAAATTCCCTTACGCAAAGGTCAACGCCAACCTGCCTCCCGGCTATACCATTCCGTTCCAGGACGCCGGCAGTAACTACACCGTGGCGCAAAAAGACATCTACCGGATTAGTTTTCAAGGTGGTTTCCGGTATAAATTTTAAACCCATCAACACAAACGATTTATGAAACGTATAAATATTGCCCTCTCTCTGCTTCTCACGGGCGCCGTACTTTCCGGCTGTAACAAATGGGCCCAGGACAAATCCAATATCTATGTCTATAAAGCCCCGCCGCCTCCCGGCGGCGCCATCCCGGCCAATACCCCGCTTTGCGGCTCTATCAAAGGGGTAATGACCACGGGCAACACCTATGTCCTCGGCTGTACGATCAACGTACCCGCCGGCGATACCCTGTTCGTCGAACCCGGCGTCACCATCAATGCCGATTCTAACTCGGGTATCATCGTCCACGGTTCCCTGATCAGTCTCGGCACCAAGGCCCAACCCAATTTCTTCACGGTCGCCGGCGTCACCAAAAACAACACGCCGAACCTGGACATCACCCAGGACCCGGCCCACATAGGCCTCTGGAAAGGCATCATGTGCGATACCTCCTGCAAGATGCTCATCCTCAAATGGACCCATGTCGATTTTGCCGGCGCAGCCTATGGCAACGTCGACGGCCCGGCCGTGGAAGAATCTGCCGGTACGTCTTTCAACATCCTCTTCCAGAATCCCAATGGCTACTTCGTCATGGAAGACTCCTGGGTCTATGGCGGTACCGACGACTGTATGCGTATCTCCAATGGTAAGATCCATATCTTCCGCAACACCTTCGAGAAAGCCGGCGGCAGCGGCGGCGACTGCGTGAACAGCAAGGGAGGCACCACCGGCACCGTCGCCTATAACTTCTTTATCGGCACGGCCTACAACGGACAAAAAGCATCGAATAAAGGACAGCCCACCGGCGCCCCCCAAACCAATATCGTGATGTATAACAGCACCTTCGTCAACGGTGGCACCCAGATCGTCGCCGGCCAGCGCGCAGGTGGTATCGATTTCGAACAGGGGGCAGAAGGTGCCTTCTTCAACAACGCCTTCATCAACTGCCGCGTCGGCTATCGCGTCGTCAACAACCCCGTGGCCGATACCGTGCACCTCACGTACGGGAACAACTATCAATGGGCGGATTCGCTCGTCATCGCCAACCAGTTCTTTACCTTTGGCGGCGTTTGTACCAAGCCGATGCCCACCGATATCCCCAGCCCGTCGATCTACCTGCCGGCAAACTTCTATTATCCTGATCCGCAGGCAGGTTCTTATGACGGCACCCCCGTCGTACAGTACGACAACCCTAAATTCCTCAACTACCCGCTTCCCGTTCAGGGCCAGCCGCTATTCGCATATACTGCGATCGGGAATTTTGATTTCCACCTGACACCGGGCTCCCCGCTCATCGGGAAAGGCAATACCAGCATCACCCCCCTTACCGTCGTTCCCATCGACCCCATTTATGGCGCTACCGAGGTCACCCCTCCCGGAGCCGACCTGGGTTGCTACCAGATCAACGGAACAGGAAATCAACATTGATAGTATATAGTTTTTCGGGCCCGGCCGGCTTGTCCGCGCCGGGCCCTTTCTATGACATGGTAGCGCCTTTGTCCAGAGGACCGACATTAGCGCACATTTCCGCATACTGCGCACTTTTTTCCTCAACCTCCCCGCGAATACCCCGACGCCCGGGCTTTTGGGCCACGCCCGCCACGCTGGACCGCGTTTTGCACCGGCTGTAGAAACTTAAGCGTTATGGAACACAAACCCAATCAGAGCAGCGGATCCCTGAAGATGAAAGGCAACTGGAACGAGCTCAAAGGCAAGATCAAACAACAATACGCCAACCTCACCGACGACGATCTCCTTTACGAAGAAGGCAAAGAAGACGAGCTATACGGACGGATCCAGAAAAAAACGGGTCACACGAAAGAAGAGGTAAAGAGCTGGATAGACAAGCTATAATGACCCGAGACTTACCTCCTGAACGTTACGAGGGGCGCCCAAGGGCGCCCCTCTGATCTTATGTCAAAAATAAAAACCTTCTTTTTGTCCGGTTTTGCCAGCCCGCCGTGTCTCTCCGAAAACAAGATTACCCATGACACATAACCTGCATCAGAAAAAGCATGGCCGCGGCTTACTGCCCGTCCTGGCATTGGCGTGTTTTTGCGCCTTTTTTCTACCCAGCCACGCCCAAACACCGGCCACAAAGGGACTCGAAAAAATGCCCGCGGATCTGGAGACAGCCCTTGCCTTGAGCGCCCTGCCACCTCATCTACGCTCAGCGGCAACGGTTTATTTGCTCGATCCGGCAAAAGGGTTCTACATCGCCCGCAAAGGCACCAGCGGATTCGCCTGCCTGATATCCAGGACGGAATGGGAATGGGGAAAATTCAGGAATGACCTTTTCGCACCCATGGGTTTTGACCCGGAAGGCGTCAAGACCATCCTCCCGATATACAGGGACGAGGCAGCGATGAGGGCGTCCGGAAAATTTACCGCCCTGCAGGTCAAAGACACGATATTGACCAGGATCCGCAAAGGGCTATACAAAGCGCCAGGGAAAGGAGGGATCTGTTACATGCTTGCCCCGATCATGCGCGTATATACCGGTAATCCCGGAAATGAAACCGTAAAGACGATGAATATGCCGCACTACATGTTTTATGCTCCTTATATTACGAATTCGGATGTCGGTACCGACCCGAATTCCGAAAATGGACCCTGGATGGTCAACCCGGACGAAACCGTACTGGGCGATCGGAAGACGCCATACGGGTATTTGATCATGCCTGCCAATGAGAAAGTGACGGCGAAAATAGAAAGCGACAACAAGGACCTGCTTAGAAGGCTGGCCAATTACAGCCCTTATTTCAAAACTTCTGAAATGCAATAACCCGATTGCTGACCGGTTTAACCGTTCTTAGATAAGCATAGATTGCTGCAAGATCGCTGGCCTTCATTCCGGCATACGAATACCATGGCATTGGTAGTTGCGGATCGCCGGGGTTAAGTTTGGCCGCTTGCTTTTCCTTCCCTTCAAAGCTTTTAAATCGCTGGATGAATATATCCTTACTCCATGATCCAATACCGGTAAGCTTGTCCGGTGAGATATTGGCAGAATGTACAACACCTCCCTGCTGTTTGAATTCCATTCCACCGCCAAACTCCGTCCCGGGGATGATATCCCCATGAGATCTCTTGCTATGACAATCTACACAAGCCGCTGCGTTAACAAGGTAGGCGCCATACCTGATGGTATCATTTTCGGCTGGTAGAGTACCCGAATTTGCGGTATGCGGCATGGTATTGATGATAAAATTCACCGGGAAGTCGATTTCTGACGCCGGTATGTCTTTTTTAATGGCAGGAATTGAACGCAAATAAGCAATAATGCTATACACGTCCTCTTTATCCATCTGCCCGATATGATCCCAGGGCATTAGCGGAAAAATGGGGTTGCCCGATTTGTTCTCCCCGGTAGTCAGCGCCCTGAATATTTCGCCATCTGTCCAGCTGAGCAATTTATAAGGGGTGATGTTAGATGCATAAAACTTGCCGGGAAGGCCCGCCTGCTGATCGAACTTTTCACCTCCGGCCCCGAAGCCGCCCACCACCGGGCCTCCGTACAACCGCTCGTCCCTGGTGCTGTGGCAGTCCATACAGGCACAGACGCTGTTGGCTAAATAATCGCCGCGTTTTATCCGTTCCGCCGTGCGTTCTATTTTGAGTTGAGGCGCTGCGCCTGTGTCTGGTAATGCTACCTTTACATAAGTGCCGGCTACAGCCACGACCACCAGCAATCCGAGTAGGATAAACCCAATTACTTTTACTGCTTTCATGCTATGCTATATTAATTTTCAGAAATGGTCGGGCTTTTCATATCGTACTTATCGGATTTCACTATATCAACCATGAATTTGGCTACACTATGCCTGCTGATCATTAGACTCGGTTTAGGGAAGTTATCAAAACTCGTCTTTAAGGTCTTTATCTTTTTGGAGTCATTTAAGGCAACGGGCCGTACAGCCGTCCAGTTGAGGCTTGAATTGGCCAACAGTTTTTCCTGTGACTCGTGTTCCGCGTACACCGGGCCGAGGTTGGTATACTTAATTAACCACCTGAGCCAAAAAGGGATCTCTTTTTTTGTTTCCCCAACACCCCACGCAGAGATGGTAATTAGCCGTTTTAGGTTTTGTCGACCCGCTTCGGCAATCACATTTCTCATGCTTTCAGAAATGAAATGTTCAGGTGTTATTAATTTAGACCAGGGAGCATCCGAGGCCCTGGCGATAGCCAGGGCGCTGATGATCAGATCACACCCTTGCATGGCAGCCGCCAGATCTGCATGGCGGGCAGGTGTTCCCTGATATACTTTAATTGACGGTGAATTGTAGGATATTTTGTTTTTATCACGCACCAAAACATTTAGGTCATAGCCTTGCTTTAGTGCCTCTTCAACGATATGCCGACCGGTTCTACCAGTGGCCCCTAAAACTAAAATTTTCATTTTCAATTTTTTATCAAAACTAAACCATAACTTTACTTTTGTCAAGTAATAGCACATTTGTCAAGTATTGACATCTAAGACACCAATCCTTATTATCAATATGTTAGCAGAAAAAATAGTTGAAAAAAAAGTGGAGCCGGATTGTGATTGCTCTATAATAGGATCGATCAGCATCATAAGCGGCAAGTGGAAACCCGTTATCATCTGGATGTTATTGTCGGGCCCCAGGCGATTTGGCGAGCTTCATAGAAATATTCAAGGTATAGCCTTAAAGGTATTATCCAGAAATCTAAAAGAGCTGGAGGCTGATGGTATCATCAATCGGAAGGTATACGCCGAAGTCCCGCCAAAGGTCGAGTATACCCTCACCGAAAAGGGGATGTCGCTCAATGAGGTGATGCAGCTGTTGGCACAATGGGGTAAAAAGAATGTAACACCTGGAAAATAAAACCGCTAATGTAGCAGGATCCCCCCCTTGTATCTTTTTTTTATTTTTTTTTGGAATCCTCAAAAAGTCTTTATAGCTTGCTTAAGCGTTTGAGCAAATTGCTTAAACGTTTGAGAAGATCGCCCCTAAAAAGGCCCACCCGTAAAAAGCAAGCCCAATTGCCGCTGTATGAAAAAAAACGTGTCCCTCAAAGACATCGCCGGCCAGGTAGGCGTCTCCGTTTCCCTGGTGTCTTACGTCCTCAACGGACACGCCAAAAAAATGCGGGTAGGAGAGGAGATGACCCAGCAGATCATCGAAACAGCCCGGAAACTCCATTACCAGCCTAACCAGATCGCCAAAAGCCTCAAATCAAAAAAGAGCCAGACCATCGGCCTCATCGTCGCCGAGATCAAATACGGCTATACCGCCGGCATCGTCCGCTCCATCGAAGAAGAAGCAGCAAAGAACGGCTATACCGTCATCATCGGCAACTGTCACGAAGACCTCCGCCTTCTCCATGAGCTGATACAGGTCTTCATCACCAGGCAGGTCGATGGCCTAATCATCGTAGCATCGGAAAAGGCGGAAGCCGAAGTGCAATACCTCAAGAAAAAAGAAATGCCCTTTGTGCTCATCGACCGGATATTCCCCTCCGTCGAATCCAATTTCATCGGCATCGATAACTTCCAGGTCGCCTTCAACGCCACCCAATATCTCCATAAACATGGCCTCCGCCGGATCGCCATGATCAACTACGCATCCACTTTCTTCCACCTCCGGGAACGCAGCCGCGGCTACCTGGAAGCCCTCGAAGCCCACAAACTCCGCTACAAAAAAAGCCTCCTCCGCGAGATCCAAAAATCATCCTACGACACCGATGTCCAGACCGCCATCCGCGAACTAACCTCACCACCCCTGTCCTGCGACGCCATCTTCTTCGCTACCGATACACTCGCCATCACCGGCCTCAAAAACCTCATCGAACTCAAAAAAAGGATTCCCGAAGATATCGCCGCCATCTCCTTCGACGAATCCGAATCGTTCGCCCTCTTCCAATGCCCCGTCACCCACTACCGCCAACCCCTTAACGACATCGGCACCACGGCCATCAAAACCCTCGTCGAAGAAATGAAAAACGAAAAACCCGGAAAAAAACAAAAATGGAAACAGCTGTACCTCGAAAGTACCCTCGTGATCGGTAAAAGCTGCCGCGAATAGAATTTTATTTTTTTCCCCGTTTGCTCAAACGTTAAAGCAAAATTGCCATATGAACCATCATCTTCAACGATTCACCAGCCGCTCTCCCTGAAAAGAGCCCCATACAAAGCCAGACTAAAAATA